>JAFCZY010000150.1 GCA_019314105.1 Deltaproteobacteria bacterium | reverse complement strand
GGATAGGAATATCAGAACGTATTTTTATCAACTCAACGGCCAATTTATCCCCCGGCATGTTGGGCATTGCCAGATCAGTGATGACCAGATCAAATTTATTGGGATTGGCACGAAACGCTTCAAGGGCTTCAAGACTGCTGGTACGTGAAGTCACCTGATATCCCAAATGCTCCATCACCTGCTTTTCCATTGCAATGATGGCCGCTTCATCATCTATCAATAAGATTCGTTCTGTCCCGGTCCGGACAGTTTCATCAGGATGGGCTCATTTGGTTCCTGACGGGCAAAGGAGAGGATCTGCCTCACCAAATCCTTGGCTCTCAAGGCACTGGTATTAATTTTATTTAGACTGTCCCGGAAGGGGCTGTCTTCAGAAATTTCCATTAATAACATATCGGCATACCCTATTATGGGGAAAAGGATATTATTGAAATCATGAGCAATCCCACCGGCTAATGTGCCGATGGCTTCCATTTTTTGGGCTTGCTGGAGTTGGGCTTCGAGTTTTTTACGTTTGGTAATATCTTCTCTGATCAGAATACCACCTACAATTTTTCCTTCTTTGTAGACTGGGACTGCTTTTATGTTTTGGTATCCGGAGTGACCACCTGTGAACTCGGGAAAATAAACGTCTTCTAAAAATACAGATTTGCCTTCCAAGACTTTTCCAAGGTCTGAAATCACCTTGGTCCGGGCAAGGCCTGGCAGTTCGGTTATTTTTTTTCCTTTAAAGAACTCAGGTCCATGCTTCAGTTTTGCAAAAGTCTTCAAATGCCATTTGTTCACAAAAGTCACTATGCCTTTGTGGTTAAACGACATAATTGAAATTGGACATTCATCAGCAAGGGTACGGTATTTTTCCTCACTTTTCTGCAATTCAAAAGTTCGTCGCCGTACCTGTATTCTGGAGGCAATTCCAACTGCTGCAAGAAAAAGGATTACCCCACAACCAACGGCAAAAATCATTTTTATCCATTCAGGAATAATTTTGATAAAAGTTTCAACGGGTTTGCCCCCAATGTATTGGTCTAAAGCTTGATAGTAAATGGAGTTTTCGTCTCCTTTTAAGCGTTTCATATGGGCGTCGATTCTTTCAATAAGAAATGGTGTCATGTCAGCATTTCTTGTAAAAGCAAACTGTAACCTTGCGGGTTGAAAAATGATGGATGTCCTTTCGATCGCATAATCACTTTCATGCAGGTTGCCAAAATCTTTATTGGTAATACCCGCATCAATCTTTCCTTCCTGTAGTGCTTCAAAGACCTGTTCGTAGATCTCCATTTCTTTGATGGTGGCGTCAAGGTTAAACTTATAAAGGATCTGCCTTAGTCCTTCCGGACCTTCCAGATTGCAGCTTCCTTTTAGTCCTGCGATTGTTTTGCCATTCAAGTCGATGATGGAATTAATCTTGGAATTTTTTGTAACATAAAGCCTTGACCAGCTTCCCAATACGGGTTCATTGGAAAAAGCATATTCCCGGCTTCGGGGTTCTGTCCATCCGGTATCGGGCAGAATATTAATTTCACCGGTTTTCAATCTTTCAAGGCATTGCGCCCATGTCCCTGAAACCCACTTAATCTGCCAGTTCTCTTGTGCGGAAATGTATTTGATAAGGTCGGGCCAGAATCCGGTAACGATACCCTCTTCATTTGTAAAAATCTTGGGAATATTTTCATAGACCCCAACCCTGATAGCAGGAATCTTATCATCACAGACAGCTTGAGAAAAAGTAGCCATGAAAAATAAAATCAGAACAAAAAAATACGATAAATATTTTTTCATTTTCTAAAGTTCATCATGCTTGTCATAGTCCTCTCCCTCAAACCATAAAATCACCAGAATACGTTTAATATTCTGGTCAATTATAGTAAAATCAATTTACAACATATCTTGGTGTAAAACAAATTAATTATTAAATCAAATTTTTAAGAAAATTGGAATGATTCCATCCCCGTCATTGTTTTATAATCTGTGATATCGCATTGAATTGGAGTGATGGAAATATAATTTTGCGAGAGTGTATTGATATCTGTATCGGGGTCACTATCCACTTGATTTACGCGGCTATACCAGTAATAAGACCTGCCTTTTGGATCAATACGGTTTTCAAATTGTCGTGAAATATTATTAGAGGCTTGTCGGGTGATTTTGATGCCGCGAACCTCATCCAATGGTATATCCGGCGCATTAATGTTTAAAAATGTGCCGACGGGAAGACCATAATCATATAGTTTATTTACTCGATCACTTATAAATTGGGCCATACCCTGAAAATCGATGGTTTCCCCTTGTTTTATTGAGACAGCCATGCTCAACAACCCATTTAATGCCGCTTCCCTGGCACCTCCCACCGTACCCGAATAGTTGATATTGACCCCGGTATTACTGCCCGGGTTGATTCCGGAAATAACCAGATCAGGGGGTGTGGTACAAAGTTTAAACAGACCCAGCTTAATACAGTCTGCCGGAGTGCCTGAAACCGCATATCCCTCGCCTCCACCCGTTAGGTTTATTTTAGTCATTCTGATGGGGTCGTTAAGGGTAATACCGTGTCCCACAGCACTTTTCTCTCTATCTGGGGCGACCAGAAGAATGTCATGATGAGGTCGAAGGGTTTCATATAATATTTGAATTCCCGGCGCATTATATCCATCATCGTTCGTCAGAAAGATTTTCATTTTAAGAAGTTCCCAGTTTTTTTAAGTCTCTAAAATTTAATGGCATATTTACTTTTATTGCAGTAAATTGTCAAGAAATATGCCGTACTGACAAATTGTATAAAATAAATTTCGTTGACATTTCACTCTTCGCAAGATACGTTTTGGGGTGAATTTAATTTGATCTATTTTTACAATGGCGTGAAAATGGGTTTTTCTATGACAAAGGTGTCTGTTCCAGTGTTTAACTGGGAAAGATGCCTTTTTTTGTTTTCAGAAAATCATTTCAATGAGGAAATGGCAAAAAAATAATAAATATTTAAAAAGGAAATAAAATTATGGAAATGAGATTTTCAAAAGGAAATGATGCCCTGGGAACCAAAAACAGAGGAAATGCCTGTGAATCAAGTCTTTGTACCTTATGTCGCGCCGATTGTAATGGGAAGTGCGAAACATGGCTGTCCAGCATGGTGGGAAGAAAATTATTATATCCGAGAAGTTATGGCCTGATAACTGCTGGTGCAAATAATACCAGCCATGTGGGCGTATCCTATAATTCCTTGAGAATTCAAGGCTATGCATATGGTTCTGCCGGGCTTTCACAAGGGTTGACCAACAACCCGGATGACTGTGTTTTCCCGAATGTTAACCTTGAGACTGAGTTTGGGACCAAGGTGAAAACAAAAATCCGCATGCCCTTGATGACAGGTGCTTTGGGGTCAACTCTGATCGCAGAAAAATATTGGGATTCCTTTGCTATTGGTGGTGCATTGATCGGTATCCCCGTGGTAATCGGTGAGAATGTGGTGGGGGTGGATAAAAATTCTGAAATTGGCCCACAGACAGATAAAAAAGGTAAGATCGTTAAAGCCCCTGAGCTTGACCGGAGGATAGACACGTATTCACGGTATTTTGACGGTTACGGCGCTATCATTGTCCAGTTAAATGTTGAAGATACTCGCAATGGCGTGGCTGAATATGTTGTGGATAAATATGGGGACAAGTGTATTATTGAATTAAAATGGGGACAGGGTGCCAAAAATATTGGTGGTGAGATACAGGTCAGAAGCCTTGAATATGCAATGTTCCTGAAAAAACGAGGATATGTGGTTGATCCGGATCCGTCTTTGCCTGAAGTTCAGCAGGGATTTGAGCAGGGCGCAATCAAGTCTTTTGCCCGACACAGTCGTCTGGGGGGCACCCATCTGGATACGGTCACCGAGGTTCAGAAAGATTTCATGGATTCCGTGGAATATCTCCGTGGTATCGGGTTTGAGAGAATTACCTTGAAAACGGGTTCTTACGGCATGGAAGAGCTGGCAATGGCCATTAAATTTGCCACAGATGCAAACCTTGATCTGTTAACCATTGACGGTTCCGGCGGGGGGACAGGCATGAGTCCGTGGAATATGATGCAAAGTTGGGGCGTCCCCTCCATTAATCTTCATTCAAAAGCCCATGAATATGCTAGTATTTTATCAGCAAAAGGAAGAAATGTTGTGGATATGTCTTTTGCCGGTGGATTCGCCCTTGAAGACCATATTTTTAAAGCATTGGCCTTAGGGGCTCCTTATACAAAACTGATTTGTATGGGAAGAGCCATTATGATCCCGGGATTTTTAGGCGCCAACATTGAGGGCGCCATCAATCCTGAGCAACGGGCGGCAGTCAATGGCAACTGGAATGAATTGCCGAAAACAGTTCTGGAAGTGGGAAAAACTGCGGATGAAATTTTCGTGGGATACCATGATCTTGAAAAGAAAATTGGTAAGGATGAAATGAAGAAGATTCCGTATGGGGCTATTGCCTTTTATACGCTGGCAGATAAGTTGGGGTGTGGGTTACAGCAGCTTATGGCTGGTGCAAGAAAATTTTCTCTGAATCAAATCACACGCCAGGAAATTTTTTCAGGCAATCGGGAAACAGCAGTTGAAACGGGGATTCCACATGTGTCTGATGTAAACAACGAAAGTGCAAAAAAGATATTGAACGCGTAAAAAAGATATTTATTTAACTATAAAAAGGGCCTTGTGATGATTTACAAGGTCCTTTTTGATTCATTATAGATAGGGTGTGATGGAGACGTTAAATTTTAAATTGTTTTTTCAATGGTTTCCATTGCAATCTGATAGAGTTTCTCACTGAAACGGGACTTTAACGCATGTTTCAGCATTGTTTTGTTTATCGCTTTTTCTTCTTTTGCCATAATGCCAAGAGATGCCAAAGCCCAGTCCTGCTTTTTAATTTTAAGTTTCCGGAAATCGATTTCAACAACATTTGCACGGGTTTCAGGCAAAGCAACACTTTTTTCTTTTAAAACAAAAGTGTCTGGTTTAAGGGTGGAAAATATTTTTTTCTTTCGTTGAACACCTTCATCACTCAATGCCAGAACAACTGAAGGAGATTTAATGCCGGGATAGCCTATTTTTTCAGGTGAAATTAAAATTTCACTTACCGATTGCCCTCTGAGAACCGTGATATTATAATCATTTTTCATGGATACGTTCATGCCTGCGCAAAGGCCTGCATAACAGACAAGATCACCGGCTGTTACAATCCGCATACCCGCACTGCCCAGGATAACCACCTCCTGCTCCCGGTAATTTTTAAGATCGATCTGCTTTTCTATGGTAATCGCTTCAGGGAAAATCATTTTTTCTCTGGCAAGCGCTCTGTATCGTTCACCGTATTCGGGCCGTTGATTTTTTTCGATAAGACCGCCTTTGGAAGGAAGATCAATCACCATCTGATCAAGGGCTTTGGGAGTCAGCTGATTTTTTTTGGTATATCGACCCGTGCACATGCCAAGGGTTTCAATAAGTGAAAATCCTTTATGCTCAATGGCACTGGCAATTTTTTCAGGCAGAGTCTCGTCATGG
>JAFCZY010000462.1 GCA_019314105.1 Deltaproteobacteria bacterium | reverse complement strand
CCTCCATGTTCTTTTCTTCACTGAGACAAATACGCATCTTACATCTTTTTGTAGCGAATCACCTATTGTTCCAAAAGTTTCCGGGATAAAGCATGTAATTCTGAATTTGCCAGCGCAACCACTTTTTTCTTAACCGTTCTAGAGTAATATTCCTGTTCGGTTTTGGACAACGGATTTCCTTCCAACTTTTTTTAAACAACTCTTTTTGTTTGGGAGAAAAAATCTGAGACAGAGCATATTCCATAGAAAATTCTTGAAATTTTTCTTTACGCATTCGCTCTCTTTCAACTTTTTGTTCAAAATAGAGTTCAAAAAGCCCTGTTACACGTTCCGAATCAAATTGATCATTTCCTTCTTGAAGCGCCTGGCGGTGAACAAGGTTATTCCTCCATGCTTTGATACGTTTTTTGTCTTTATCAGAAAAGTCTTTTTTGAGCTTATTGAACCATGAGAATGAAAGGTGGTACATTGAGTAAACTGATGCCGATAAAAGAACAAGTTGGTGGAATAGTTGCTTTTGTTCTTCTGTATCTAATTCCTGAAGTACCTGACCCAATGAAAATTGATAATTTTCAGCAGCATTTGCAAGTAATACTGGGAACCCTTCCCAAAGGCGGGCATCATTATTTTTTACAACTTCTGCCAGTGTTTCATTCGTGTCTGGATCTTCGTTTGGTTCAAATATTGGAAAACCCAACTTTGACAGACTGTTATATAATTTTTCGTTATCCATAAAGTCCATTCTCCCTGAGCTGATCTATAAAATAGTTCATATTCGGTTTTAATCGGGCTTCAGCTACTTCGTACAGGAGCAGTTCATTGAAATATCTCTTTATCCCTTTTCCACCCCGATCCGGTTGTCTGTTTATATCCTAATGCACTTAATTGTTTGATCAGGTAGGCGTATTCTTTTATGTTAGGGATCATGAAATCAATATCTTTTGTAGAAGGCTTTGTCAAGTCTCACTCGTCGCTACTAACCTTTTTTAGTTTAACCTTATAAATCACCGGTTTTATCCGGTGTATTTTTTTTTGAAATTCATTTCTAACCTTAGATTGATGTTTTTAAGATAGATTCTATCTTTTTATATTTTTTATATCCTTTACTGCGGCTTTCATTATTTCAAGTACATTACTGCCGCTTTTTTTTGCAATAACATGAGCGTCATCCACAATTTTTTGGGCATGGGCGGATAATGCCTTTTCATCGGGTAACGCGGTACCGGATTGATTATATTTCCAGACAAGAAGCTTCCTGGCAAACGCAACCTCTTGTTTTCGAATAAATCCATTCTTACCAAAAATTGCCATAATAATAATACCTCGATATAAGCTCTCAGAAATCTCTTTCAGCAGTAAATATTGGAGTCACACATTAAACTTTCATGAATACCAAAATCACCCGCTTGTTAGTTTTGTAAAAGGGAACATTGTTGACAACGCCCATAGACACTAAGGGACGTCCCGCATCTGTTTTTTGATTTCGGCAACCAATTCCCGATGTCGATCATTATTGATGTCGATCATTATTAGGGTCTTCCGAAAGAGCTTTTCCCCCCAATGAAGTGCATTTGGAAAATCCTTTTGCTGGCGAAAGTTTTCCGCAATAGCATACAGCACATGCTGCAACGGTGCATTCCTGTTTTCAGGCGGAATATCCAGTACCTTTTTGAAATCGGCTACGGCACCTTCGTGATTCTTTTTAACTGTATAACAACTTCCCCGGCCAATAAGGCTCTCCTCGTCGTACGGGTCCAATGTCAAAGCGTGCGAATAAAACAGAATCGCGTCGTCGATCCGTCCTTCGATTTCAGAAATCTTGCCCAGATAGAAATATGGGTTATCACCATCCTCGTGACGATAGGCAGGGTCAATCTTGACAACTGCCTCAAATGCCCGGACAGCACCAAGCCCGTCTGGTTTATTGAAACATTTTAAACCTTTATTAAACCAATCGGTCGCAGAAAGTGTACTATTTTTATCCATTATATTCCTTGCTATAACGTCAGAATCTACGGTGGAATCTGTAGAATTCTGTTGTTGAAATATCTGTTTGCAATTTATTCTTCCGGATTTGATTTGTTTGCTTCAATCCAGGGACCAGGGGCCGACCATTTCTTTTGGTTCGAGTTTTCAGAAAAAAGATCTGAAGTAATCGGAGAGATAAAATTGTTTACCATAATTGCAATTTCTTTAAATGATGCTGGAACATGTTGTTGCTGGAGTCTTTTCCAAAACGCATTCCATTGGGTTTGCTTGGCAACCATAAAAGATTCAGTGAATGCCTCGATTTTTGGAGATAATTTTGTTCCCCGTCTTTCAAAAGTCATTCTAATAGCCTGAGTCAAAGTCTTGCCGTCAAAATCATAAAGCCGTGACAATAACCAGATATCATAAAAATCTTTCATCCGGCTATTCAATATACCCAGTTTGACCATAGC
>JAFCZY010000149.1 GCA_019314105.1 Deltaproteobacteria bacterium | reverse complement strand
ACCTGTTTAACTTCAATATTCGGTGACACCAGGAAAAAATCGATCACCGTTGTCAGCGTTGTCTGTTGATCATATGGGGCGACAAGGCGTCTGTTGGTCGGAATCTTTTGATCATATACCCATTGCCATTCCGAAAGATAATCATTTTCGATATCCATGCGGTTTTCATTATCCATGAGGTTGAAGCTGGATTCAGGTTTCAAGCAAATATTTTGATACCAGAAAACACCGGTCCAGCATAAACAGCCCCTGGGGCCATGCATAATTCCCTGGAAAAGAATGCCGGACAACTGAAACAGGTTCAAACCGGGCCAGTGTCTGCAATCCTGACAAAACAGATCCAAGGGGATTGGAAGGGGGAACAGGTACAAAAAAGACGTCGTAATTTTTACCAAAGCTTGAATGAAATTGGGAAAATATTTTTGCTATTTTTGAAACCTCATCAACAGAATAACTTCTCTTTGATTTTTGATCCACCTCCTGAAATAAAAAGAAATCAATCTCGTTTTGCCGGGCAATAAATGTTTCAATGGCCGATATATTTTTTTCCACAATTTGTCTGGCCGGTCTCACCTGTTTTCCACCATCATAGAAAAAATCCATGTCCCGGCCCAAGCCCCCGTAACCGATATTCCAGATCAATAACCTGAAATTTTTCTGTCCGGAAATCGCTTTGGCCTCTTTTTTTTCAAATACCACGACAGTTGGATCAGGCTGGTAATCTGAAACGGTTGCATATCCTATCAGGCAGACAAATCCCAATACCAAAATACAAATAAGGCCGAAAATGATCTTGAATAGATTCTTCATACTGGCAGAATAAAGGTTTCAATCGTGAGAGTCAATATTCAAAGGATTTAAAAATATGATTGACAAAGATTATCGAATGGTTTAACCATTAGAATAGTAAAATTATATTCAGGAGAGAGTATGACAGAGAATAGAATTAATGCTCACCCGATTTTAGATATTCCCCGAAAAGAAACCATCTCTTTTTATTGGAACAAATCAAAACTTGTGGGCAAAAAAAATGAAATGATCTCATCCGCACTTTTTGCGAACAATATAAAAATATTCGGCCATCACCATAAAGATGGGTCAGCACAAGGGATATTTTGTGCCAATGGTCAATGCGCAAAATGCACGGTCATTGCCAACGGCATACCGGTAAAAGCCTGTATGACCGCCGTCAAAGAAAATATGATTGTTGAAAGTGTTGAAGGACTGCCCAAACTGCCGGATGTGGATAAAAAGCCAAAAATCAGCAATATTGAGCATATCAATACAGATGTCCTTATTATTGGTGGCGGGCCTGCTGGATTGTCCGCAGCCATTCAACTGGATGACCATCAGATTAATACCATTCTGGTGGACGATAAGGATAAGCTGGGGGGGAAACTTGTTCTACAGACCCATAAATTTTTCGGGTCGGTGGAAGATTCCCATGCCGGCATGCGCGGCATGGATATCGGTGGCATGCTGGCTCAAAAAATTGAAGAAAGTACTTCTATCAACGTATGGAAAAACAGCACGGCTCTCTATGTGTTTGATGACAAAAAAGTCGGCATCCTCAAAGATGGGGTCTATAAAATTGTTACCCCGAAAGTCATTTTAAATGCCGCCGGTGCCCGGGAGAAATTCTTAAGATTCAACGGCAATTCATTGCCCGGAGTATATGGCGCCGGCGCCTTTCAGACCCTTGTAAACAGGGACCTTATCAAACCCACAGAAAAACTTTTTATTATTGGCGGTGGCAATGTGGGTATTATTGCCGGATACCATGCTCTGCAGGCCGGCATTAATGTTGTGGGACTTTGTGAAGCCCTGCCCGAATGTGGGGGATACAAGGTGCATGAAGACAAGCTCAAAAGACTTGGCGTTCCCATATACACTTCCCATTCCATTGTATCGGCCAATGGGAAGGAATCGGTTTCTTCGGTCACCATTGCCGGAATCGATAAAAACTTTCAGGTTATTGAGGGAACCGACAAAACCTTTGAGTGCGACACCATTCTTATTGCCGTGGGTCTTGAATCTGTTTCAGAATTCACTGAGGAAGCACGATCCGCCGGCATCAAGGTTTTTTCCGCAGGGGATGCTTCTGAAATTGCTGAAGCATCATCCGCCATGTTCAATGGTAAAATCGCAGGATTAAAAGTTGTTCAGCACTTCAAACCAGACACAAAAGAGATCCCTGAATCCTGGTATGAAAAAGCAGATATCCTCAAATCTCATCCAGGCCCTGTCCAGAAGCTTGAAGTCCCGGTCAACGAAAAAGGAATCTTCCCAGTCATCCACTGCAAGCAGGAAATTCCCTGCAACCCCTGCAGTACGATCTGCCCTGAAGGCTCTATCCAAATGCAGGGAGATCCCATTAAAGGCCTGCCCAAATTTAACGGAGACTGCAAAGGATGCATGAAATGCCTTACCATCTGCCCCGGGCTTGCCATTACCCTGGTGGATTACAGAAAAGACAAGGACAACCCGATGGTCTTTCTGCCCTATGAAATATCCAATTTTGAAGTCAAAAAAGGAGATGATATCGCCCTGGTTGATGTAGATGGAAATCCTCTGGGCACTTACACGGCTCTTGGAGCAAAGGCAACAAAAGAAAGCAACCGGACCCGAATTGTAAGGGTTAGAGTGCCAAAGGAGATTGCCAAAAAAGTAGTGGCATTTACCATCCAGGGAAAAGAAGTTACTCGGGAACTGACGGAAAAAATTCCCCATGATCATATTCAGGATGATGAAGTGGTCTGCCTCTGCGAAAGAGTGACAGCAGGTGAAATCAGGGATCTTGTTAGAAAAGGCATTACCGATATGAACCAGATCAAAGCTATCTCAAGGGCCGGCATGGGACCCTGCGGGTATAAAACCTGTGAGAACCTGATGAAGCAGATTTTCTGGGCAGAAAAAACAGCCCGGAAAGATATCGTCAATAATATTCGACGACCCCTGTATATCGAAGTTCCCCTGGGCAAATTTGCCAATGGAGGTCAATAATGAAAAAATATGATGTTATCATTATCGGTGCGGGTTCTGTTGGTGTGCCGGCTGCCTTGTCCCTGGCCAAAAATAAAGTAAAGGTACTTGTCATTGATGCGCTTGCATCGCCGGGTCAGGGGCAGAACAAAAAGGCCATTGGCGGCATTAGGGCCACCCATTCTGATAAAGGAAAAATCTTCACCAGTCAGAGAAGCATTGAAATCTTTTCCACCTGGAAAGAGGTTCATGGCGATGATATCGGCTGGATTCAAAACGGGTACAGTTTTCCTGCTTATACAGATGAAGATGCTAAAAAACTAAAGGATTTAATGAAAATTCAAAAGTCCTTTAATCTGGATATTGACTGGTTGACCCCGGAAGAATATCTGAAAATTGTCCCCGGCATTAACAAAAAAAACTTGGGAGGCGCAACCTATTCGCCGAAAGATGGCAGTGCATCCCCCCTTTTAACCATTAATGCCTTTTATTTTAAAAGCCTTGAATATGGTGCCGAGTATAAATTTAAAGAAAAAGTGGAAGCCATCACCATTTCAAGTGACTCCGACATAAAA
This sequence comes from Deltaproteobacteria bacterium, assembly GCA_019314105.1. Lineage (GTDB taxonomy): Bacteria > Desulfobacterota > Desulfobacteria > Desulfobacterales > Desulfobacteraceae > Desulfobacula. The sequence continues at coordinate 2,123 of JAFCZY010000149.1, read as the reverse complement.
ATTAAAACCGACAAGGATGAATACACCGCTGCAAAAGTCATCAATGCCGCAGGCAATGCTGCCCGTGAGATGGGACAAATGATCGGTCTTGATTTTCCGGTGGAACCGGACAGCCATGAAGGTGCCATTACAGAGCCGGTTCAACGGTTTTTCGGACCCATGATTGTTGATTTAAGGCCTTCCCAGGATCCGGCGACAGAAGATTCAGCCAATTTCTATTTTTACCAGAACAATGAAGGCCAGGTGATTTTCTGCCTGACACCCAAGCATCTGATGAAAGGAACAGACAGTGAAGCCACATCTGTATTTCTCCCCCAGGTGGCCAAACGAATGGTGGCTCTCTTTCCAAAACTTGCCAATCTTAAAGTCAGAAGAACCTGGCGGGGGCAATACCCCATGACACCTGACGGATTCCCTATTGTCGGAGAAACAAAAGAATTTCCTAATTTTATTAATGCCATCGGCATGTGCGGCCAGGGCTATATGTTAGGGCCGGGGCTTGGTGAATTATTAACCAGAATTGTGACTTGCGAATTAACACAGGATGATATAGATGTTTTAAAACATTTCAATTTATATAGAGATTTTTCCGGAATAGAACAATTTAAATAGGAGACCTGCGGGATGATTTAATGTTTAAAAAAGCAAAGCAGAGCAGAGTATTCCAGGATGTGGTTGAACAGATACAGGATGCCATTATAAACGGCAAGCTTTCGCCCGGCACAAAACTTCCGCCGGAACGGGAATTAAAAGACAGATTCAACACCAGCCGCGGAACTTTAAGGGAAGCCTTAAGAGTGCTTGAGCAAAAAGGGCTCATTGAAATTAAACTGGGGGTCTCAGGCGGAGCCATTGTCAAACGCATTGATGCCGAACCTGTTGTTGAGTCCCTGGCCCTTTTAATCCGTTCGGGAGGTGTCTCCCTTGAACACCTTGCAGAATTTCGAATCAAAATCGAAGGCAGCTTGGTTGAGCTTGCTGCCACTCGTGCCACAAAAAAAGATATCAAGGCGCTGGAAGCGCTGTTTAATCAGGCAAAAGCCTGTTATAAAAAAAATGACTGGGGAAATTTTCTCAAGATTGATGAAAAAATGCATACCTATATCGGTACCATGACACGGAATCCTGTGTTCCAGTTTGTGCAAAAAAGCATCCATGACAATATTCACCCGTATTATGAAGAATATCTCCCCATGAACAAAAAAAGAACCCTTGAAAACTTGACAGACTTTGAAAAGATCATTGATGCCATGAAAGTCAATGATGCAAAAGCAGCTTCTGCCATTATCATGGATCACGTCAAACGGTTCAGCGACAAAATGCAGGAAAAGATAAACAGATCTAATTAAATAATTAAAATGAAATGAGAAAGCACGTGAAAACACCACCCCAAAAAACGCCGATTGATTCTATTGTCGTCAGGCAGGAAATAGAAAAAATGGGGCTTAAATCCGTTGGCCTCGCTTCTATCAGAGAGTTGAACCGAATCGTAAATAATATTGAAGCAGCCACCCATGAGAGTTATATCCGAATGGAGATGGGGGTGCCAGGCTTTGATCCTCCGAAAATAGCCGTGGATGCTGAAATCGAAGCCTTGAAAAGAGGTGTCGGCTCCAAATATCCGCCCTTTGACGGTATTCCTGAATTGAAATTTGAAATTTCCCGATTTGTTAAAAACTTTATTGATGTGGACATCAAACTTGAATCCTGTTTCCCCACAGTGGGCTCCATGCAGGGATGCTATATGGCCATGATGTGCACCACCCGAAGAATAAAAGGCAAAGACAAGATTCTCTTTATAGATCCGGGCTTTCCTGTCAATAAACGCCAAGCCAGCGTCATTGGTGTGCCCTATGATAACTTTGACGTGTATGAATTCAGGGGTAATAAGCTCAAGGCAAAACTTGAATCCTACCTTGAAAAAGGGGATATTGCCTCCCTTATGTACTCTAATCCCAACAATCCTGCCTGGATCTGCTTCACTGATCAAGAACTTCAGATCATTGGTGAGCTGGCCACAAAATATGACTGTATTGTCATGGAAGATCTGGCTTATTTTGGTATGGATTTCAGAAAAGATTATTCTGTTCCCGGGGAAAAACCCTTTATCCCCTCTGTTGCCA
>JAFCZY010000148.1 GCA_019314105.1 Deltaproteobacteria bacterium | reverse complement strand
GGTTTTAATGTGAAAATATTAATCATCGGTTCCAACGGCCAGCTCGGCTGGGAACTATGCCAAAGAGGCAAACCCCACGGGTTTGATATCATCCCTCTGGATATCCCCGAATTTGATATAACCGATCCTGCAGCGGTAAAAAAAGCAGTCAATCAACCCGGCATATCCCTGGTGATCAATGCCGCCGCCTATACAGCCGTTGACAAGGCTGAATCAGAACCGGAATCTGCCTTTGCCATAAATTGTGACGGTCCTGCCGATCTTGCCGCATCCTGCAATGAAGCGGACATCCCCCTTATTCATATTTCTACAGACTATGTGTTTGACGGCACCAGAGAGGAACCTTATCTGGAAACCGATCCACTATCGCCCCTTGGTGTTTACGGGAAAAGCAAGGCTGAAGGAGAAACCATCGTCAGAAGCCTCTTAACAGACCATATTATTATCCGCACGGCCTGGCTCTATGGCATCCACGGAAATAATTTTGTAAAGACCATGCTTAGCCTTGGAAAAGAAAAAGAAACCCTGAGAGTGGTGGCCGATCAATATGGCTGCCCCACCAGCGCGGCTGATCTTGCCGAAGCCATCCTGACCATTGCCGAACAAATTAAGGAAAGGCCCGATATCCACTGGGGGACGTATCATTATTGCGGTAAAGGGAAAACCACCTGGCACGGGTTTGCGGAAAAAATATTCGAACTGGCAAAGCAATATAATTTATTTTCAATAAAAAAGGTGATACCGGTTACCACTGCGGAATATCCGACACCCGCCAAAAGACCGCTCAACTCGGTTATGGACTGTTCTCTGCTGACCAAGAATTTTGGTATCCTCCCGCCCCCATGGCAGGAAAGTCTGGAGAGGATGCTCAGACAGCTATACAAACCCCCTAACCCTTAAAACCAAACACTTACCGGGGTCAGATCCTGACCAATATCCCCTATTGACAAATTAAATAATGAGTATTATTATTAGTATAATTACGCATACAAAAGAGGTATGATTATGCAAATAAAAAATTATTTATCTTCTACGCAGCTTGCAAAAAAGACTGCTGCAACACTCAATACTCTGGAAACCGGAGAAAATGACAAACTGATTATTTTAAAAAATAATTCTCCAAAGGCAATACTTATGTCATTTAACGCATATGAAGCAATGGAAGAAGAGATTGAAGACCTTCGCCTGACATCTCTTGCTCTTTCCAGGATTCAAAATTTTGATCCCGGAGAAACCATTTCCCATAGAGAAATGATGGATAAATATGCAAAATGACCTGGGAAATTATTTATCATAAAGATGTTGATGATGATATGCAAAGCATAGGGCCTGCAGCCGCAAGAAGAATCATGCTGATAATTAATGAAAAGCTCACCAGAGCGCCTGAAAAGTTTGGCGCACCATTATCTCATAACCTTAAAAATTTTCGAAAACTCAGAATTGGTGATTACAGGGTGGTTTATCAGGTTTTCAATAAACGAGTTCTTGTCTTTATTCTTGCCATTTACCATTACTAAAATAATTTGCTTTTATCAACAATATGACATATGACTAAGCATAGGCCACATAGATATATATAAACAGATCATCTCTTTTTAAAGGAGATTATTATGCAGACAGAACGTCGTATTCGTCTTTTTAAAAATGGTCGCAGCCAGGCATTGCGTATTCCAAAAGCCTTTGAACTGCCGGGTAATGAGGCCATCATTATTAAAGAAAAAGGTATGTTGATAATAAAACCGGTTAAACGCCCTTCACTTTTAATGCTATTGGAAACACTTGAACCTCTTGATGAAGTCTTTCCCGACATAGACAAAAATTTATTACCTTTAGATGATATTGAATTATAGTTATGAGCAGTTTTTTATATATGCTTGATACCAACATTATTTCCGATATTGTGCGGCATCCTGCAGGGCAGATTTTTAAACAAATAAAAAAAAATGGAGAAGAAACAATTTGTACAAGCATAATTGTTGCTGCTGAGTTGCGTTATGGCATCCATAAAAAAAATTCCAGCCGTTTAACCAAACAGGTAGAAGCTATCTTGTCCCATATTGATATTCTTGCTTTAAAACCGCCAGCGGACACTCATTACTCAAAATTAAGGGTGTTCCTTGAAAAGACCGGCACTCCAATCGGGCCAAATGATATGTTGATAGCATCTCACGCTATGGCTTTGGATTTAACCCTGATAAGTGCTAATATCAAAGAATTTTCCAGAATTCCAAATTTGAAATTAAATAACTGGCTTGATTAAAATAATAACAAACTTTTTTCAGAATATAATGGTGCAGTTATAGAAAATTATGTGGCTTCCGACTTTATGCCTGTTGTTTAATAGCGGGATCAGACCCGGCCCCTCACAAAAAATACTTGCCCAATTGTCGTTTTTTGAGGTATAGATATTAAAGGAAATAACAAAAAATAGCAGATAATTAATAATGATAGTGACGAAATTTTGGAGATAAACACTGAAACGAAAAATTTATAATAAGTTATTGCTATGGAAAAAAGATCAAAGACGCAAGCCGTTGCTGCTTCAGGGTGCGCGTCAGGTCGGCAAGACCTACCTGGTGGAAGCATTTGGAAATAAAGAATATGCCAATTTTTTCAAATTCAATTTTGAACAAGACGCAGGCTTAGGAGAGTTATTTAAAAAAAAGTTGAACCCTGAAAATATTATTGAAAATTTAAGCTTGTATTCAGGGAAAAAAATATCCAGCAAAGGCACCTTGATTTTTTTTGATGAAATCCAGGCTGTTCCCCAAGTTCTGACAAGCTTAAAGTATTTCCATGAACAGGCACCTGAGTATCATATCATTGCAGCCGGCTCATTATTAGGGGTCAGCATAGCTAAAGACAGCAGCTTCCCTGTCGGCAAAGTGAATTTTATGATGCTCTATCCCATGTCTTTTAATGAATATTTAATCGCTTTTGGTGAAGAACTTCTGGCGGATAAATTACAATCAAAAAAAGACAATGAACCTTTGCTTGACATAATACATGAAAATTTATTGTCACATTTTAAAATATATCTCTATCTCGGTGGCATGCCCGAAGTCCTTAAAGAATACAAAAGAAGTCGTGACATCGCTTTGGCGCGGAAAATTCAAAATGAAATATTAGAGGCTTACTCCAGGGATTTTGCAAAGTATTCAGACAGGTTACAGGCAATCAAAACATCTGAATTCTGGCATTCCATACCCCGTCAGCTGGCAAAGGAAAACAAGAAATTCAAGTATAGCCAGGCGCGTAAAAATGCCAGAGCATCAACATTTGAGCAAACGATCGTCTGGCTCAAAAAGGCCGGTTTGATCAATGTCGTTTATAATATCAGCACCCCCAAATTGCCGCTGTCCGGTTATGCTGATTTTACAAAATTTAAAGTGTACCTGCTCGATTCAGGATTGTTGGGTGCCATGCTCAATATCACATCTGACATCATTGTTAAATCCAGCAGACTTTTTTCAGAATATAATGGTGCATTCATAGAAAATTATGTGGCTTCCGAACTTGTTGCCGGCGGTGTCAGAGATCTTCATTATTGGACCTCAAAAAGTGATGCAGAGGTAGATTTTATCCTGCAGCACCATAATACTATTTTCCCTCTGGAAGTTAAAAGCGGCTTAAATAGAAATATCAAAAGCCTAAGGAGCTACGCCGACAAATACCATCCCAAAAGAATATATCGCACCTCACCGAGAAATTTTACCCGGGATGATGATTTTGTCAATATCCCTCTTTATGCCTGTTGTTTAATAGCGGGATCATAAAAAAAACTCAGCGCCCTCAGCGCACTCTGCGGTGAAACGTATATGACTCCCAAAATAAACTTTTACCCTTGACAACAACATCCGCTTGGTTTACAAATTCATCTCATGAATAAATAAGACACAAAGCAGTTGATAGTTTTAAACAAAAAGTCAATAATTACAATTAATTACACAGAATTTTCTATGTAACCGAAGGGGCGGAGCTGGGTAACCCGTTCTCCCGTTTTCCAATAACCACAATAAGGAAAGCCTGACCCTAATATAATACTTAGCTGGGTCAGACCCCATTAGCTTGACGAAGCCGGCTGCATGCTGTAGTATGTATTTAAATACATAAATACATGGAGTTGAAAAATGCTTACCTATAAAAAAACAGAGTTAATGAGTTCAACAGAAATAGTTCGAAATTTCAGTTCTATTCTTGACAGCATTACAAAACATGAAAAAGACAAAATTGCTGTCATGAGAAAAAACAAACTGGAAGCGATCATTCTATCTATAGAAGAATATGAAAGAATTTATGAGCTCCTGGAATTATTCGAACATATTCAAATCTATAAAACCGTTGAACAAAGAAAAGACACACCTTTGAATGAATATATTGATTTAGACCAATTATTGGCTGAACAGGGCATTGACTTGAATGAAATTTAAAATTATTTTTCATCCCGATGCTGCCCGTGAGATTTCTGAGCTGGACAATCGTCGGAAAGTTCTTGTCTTGAAACAGATAAAAAATTATCACTGACCCCGGGTAATGGGAAAAAACTTGGCAACAGACAGGGCCTTGATTTATCCGGATATAGGAAAATGTACGCTGATCGTAAAAAAATCAGGATTGTTTATAAAATTGTTGAAAAAAAGATCCTGGTTCAAATTATTGCAATCGGCAAGCGAGATAATATGAAAGTATATAAAAAAGCTGTAAACCGGATTCAAAATAATCCTTAAACCTTAATAAAACCTTTGCTTAAAACCCACTTTTTGACCCCAAAAAGCAGAGCCTAAAAGCAAAAAACACCCAAAATTGCAATGAATGGTTTTTAAAATCAAACACTTACCAGGGTTAGACCCTGCTAACTCACTCTTGACAGATAACGACACTCCTGGTATTCATAAGTTATCATACAAAGGAGGCATACAAAACATGCATACTCAAAAGGTTGCTATCACTATTCCAAAAGAATTAGTAACGATGATCGATGATCTCAGTAAGAAAAAAGGCCTGTCCAGGAGTAAATTTATCTCTATCATACTCAGGGAAAAGCTCATGGCGGAACGAAACCGGTTTATCAAGGATGCCTACGACAATACTTTTTCTGATGAATCAATAAGAAGAGAACAACATAGTTGCGCCAGATGGTTTGAAGGATCAGGATCTGACGAGGGTCAGGAATGGTAATCAGGAAGGGTTCTGTTTATTGGGTGGATTTTTCACCCGCAAAAGGCTCCGAGCCAATGGGCAGACGTCCTGGACTTGTGGTCCAAAATGATCTGTTGAACGACAGTAAATTGAACACGGTTATTGTGGTGGCAATTACCTCAACTTTGAAATTTGGTGGACTGCCGGGAAATGTGACCCTACGGAAAGGAGAAGCAAATCTTTCCAAACGATCGGTGGTTAATATGACACAGATAAAAACAGTGGATAAACTAAGCCTTAAAGAAATGATCGGCAGCCTTACGAAAGACAGGCTTGCTGAAGTTTACAAAGGCATGAAACTTGTTATGGATATAAGATAGCTAAATACTTACCAGGGCCGGGACATGAAATACATTGCCGGCCATTACAACATGGAACTTGCACTTGCCTGGGCATTAAGACTTCAAGGAAAGACAGAACCTGAATACTGGAGAAACCTACACAGCCAGACTGGCAATAACCGGAACCAACCAGCTCTATCTGCCGACAGAA
>JAFCZY010000147.1 GCA_019314105.1 Deltaproteobacteria bacterium | reverse complement strand
GCACCGCCTGTAACCATTGTTTCGATAATGGATTTTGAAAAAGGACCTTGAAGGGAAATCATGGCCACTTCAAAAGTGTTGTCAATCATTTCAATATCTGAAAACAGCTTTAAATATTTTTCAAAATGGGCCACATCTTTTTCCCGATTCGACGCATTGACCACCAGCAGATATTCATCCGGCTTAAACCGGTATAAATAGGCATCATCAATGGCACCCCCGTTTTCATTCTGAATCAGCGTGTACTGGCTTTCACCTATATCTAATGCCATGGCATTGTTGGTTAAAACATGCTGTAAAAACGGCAGGGTGTCCTTTCCTTTAAAATAGAGTCTTCCCATGTGCGACACATCAAAGATACCGGCTTTTTTACGGGTTGCCATATGTTCATTAATGATGCCGGCAGGATATTGGATGGGCATTTCCCATCCCCCGAATTCTACAAGGGTTGCATCAAGTTCCTGGTGGGTATTAAAAAATATGGTTTTCAGAAGTTCGCTCATAAGATATTCTCCTTAATATTTTGAGTCTTTTGCAGAAATTATGGATGTTAACCAAAAATAATTTTTGAGTGGCCCAGCTTTCTATCCTTTTAATTTATTTTTTGTTTTTTTACCAGAAAAAAGAGCATAGGATTTTTTATATCACGGTTAGATGGACTTTGTGTGGATTTTATTTCTATGGCGTAAACATGTAATCCTTCTATGTTTTCTGGGGGAGGATCACTTATTGGTTTTTAATTCTATTCATCTTTTAAACATAGTTTCAAAATAGCATGCCTATTTTGAAAGTTAAGTTTTAATTATAGCTCATGCATAATAGGTTTTTTTAAACCCTGTCTTTACGCTCCACTAAAAAATTGTATGTATAGGAAACCAATCAATGGTTCCCTGCCATTAACGCCTCAACTTCCTCCAACTCAAACTATAGGCAATGATGGCCATTCAAAATTCTTCAAAGCCATGTTTAGAATATTTCGTTATATTAAAAATAGGCTGAACAGAAATACTTCTTGAATAAATTGGTCCTTTATGTAAAGAAATCCTTACAGAAATCAAGCAATCGTTTATTTTCAAAAGGCTTTCGGGTTTCTTAACATGATATCTGATCTGGAGAACATGAAAATTGTAATGATCTCCTGTTAGACTTTTATAGACTTGACCTGGATACCCAATATCCGTGTTGATTATGTATAAGGAATAAAAAAATGCCAAGAATATACGACAATATTGAAAATAAATTAAAAGAAGGCCTGAACAAGACTCTTGAAAATGCCAAAAGAGCTGATTTTTGTATTGGATATTTCAACCTTCGCGGTTGGAGACAGCTTTACCAACAGGTGGACAATTTATCCGGCGATTATCTTCCGGAAGAATATGACGATGATACTAAATATCATTGCCGCGTCCTTATTGGAATGCAAAGACAGCCTGTTCAGATTCTTGAAGACAATTTTAGTACAGATGAAAGAAGTGCCTTAGATAATTCTAAAGCCATTGAATTTAAAAAGAAACTTGCTAAAGAACTTAGAGAACAGTTGATAATCGGCACACCTAATAATGAAGATGAAAAAGCATTAAGAAAATTGTCCAGGCAGATTAAAACAGGGAAAGTTATTGTTAAACTACATCTTGCACACCCGCTTCACGCAAAATTATATTTGTCTATAAGAGAAGATTATAACAGTCCTGTCATTGGATTTGTGGGTAGCAGCAACCTTACTTTTTCAGGTATTTCCAGTCAGGGAGAATTAAATGTTGATGTGGTTGAACAGGATGCAGCAGATAAACTGGCAAAATGGTACCAGAACAGATGGGACGACCGCTGGTCTATTGATATCTCAAAAGAACTGACAGAAATATTGGATGACAGCTGGGCAGGTGAAAAAGAGATTCCACCCTATTATATATATTTAAAAACGGCATATCACCTTGCCAGTGAAGCACGGGCAGGAATGACTGAATTTTCTTTATCAAAAAGATTTCAAAAAGAACTTTTTCCATACCAGGCAAGCGCTGTAAAAGTAGCCGCTCACCACTTGCATAAAAGAGGCGGCGTGATAATCGGTGATGTTGTAGGGATTGGTAAAACCATAACGGCAACCGCTCTGGCAAAAATATTTGAGGATGATTTTTTCCTTGAAACACTGATAATCTGCCCTAAAAATTTGGTAACAATGTGGGAGGACTATGCCCATAAGTATCAGCTCAGAGCTAAGGTGATGTCTGTAACACAAATACAAAATAAACTTGGATATGAACGAAGATTCCGCTTGGTAATTGTGGATGAAAGTCACAATTTTCGAAATCGTGAAGGTAAAAGATATAGAGCGCTTCATGAATACATTCAGCTAAATGATAGCAAAGTTATACTTTTAACAGCCACTCCCTACAATAAATCCTATCTGGACTTAGGAAACCAACTGCGTCTTTTCGTAGATGAAGAACAAAATCTCGGAGTGACACCGGAAAGATTCATTGAAAGCATTGGGGGAAGAGTCCATTTTTCAGCACAATATCAGACAAATGAAAATACCATTGCAGCATTTGAAAAAAGCAATTTTTCCGATGACTGGAATGAGTTGATGAGACTGTTTCTAGTCCGGAGAACTCGAAGTTTTATAAAAAACAACTATGCCAAAACTGATGAAAACGGAAAAGAATATCTCCTTTTCCCGGATGGCACCAGACAGTATTTCCCAGACAGAATACCAAAAAGGGTTGATTTTAGTTTTAAACTAAAAGATAAAAATGATCAGTACGCCAGGCTCTATTCAAAAGATGTAATTAAACTTATAGATAAAATGCGATTTCCCCGTTACGGTCTGGGGCAGGATGATTATATACAAGATAAACCAGAAGAGCAGCTTGAACCCCATGAAAAAATAATAATTGAAAATCTTGGACGTGCAGGCATACAATTAAAAGGGTTTGCCAGAACAAACCTCTTTAAAAGACTGGAAAGCAGCGGATACGCTTTTATGCTGTCTGTGAGCAGGCAGATATTAAGAAATCATCTTTTTCTTTATGCAATTGAAAACAACAAACCCCTGCCGGTAGGAAAACAGGAAACAGCCATTATTGATGATTACCTTTTTTCTGATTCAGATGACGAATTAGAAATCGGAATCATGGATACACAAAAAAAATATCAGAAAAACGCTGCCCATTTTTATCAAGATTTAGTCCAAAAGCATAAAAAACAATATGATTGGATAAGAAGCATATTCTTCACTGAAATATTAAAAGACGACCTGAATAATGATAATAAGCAGCTTTTAAAAATAGTTAATATGAATAAAAAATGGGAGGCTGCAAAAGATCGTAAATTAGCGTCACTTGAAAAATTGTGTAATAAAACACATTCCTATGAAAAAGTATTGATTTTTACTCAATACTCAGACACGGCTCATTATCTGTATGAAAATCTCAAAAATAAAATTAAAAGTTTTGCCCTTGTAACCGGTGGCTCAGAAAACCCGACATCTATGGCTTGGCGTTTCAGCCCGAAAAGTAATGGGAAAGCAGATGAGATATCAAAAACAGATGAGATCCGCGTGCTTGTCTCAACCGATGTGTTAAGCGAGGGACAAAATCTTCAGGATGCCCATATCGTAGTAAATTATGACCTTCCATGGGCTATTATCAGACTTATTCAAAGAGCCGGACGTGTTGACAGGATAGGACAGAAATCCGATAAAATTTTTTGTTATTCCTTTTTGCCGGAAGACGGTATTGAAGATATCATTAATCTGCGAAACAGACTCCAGGATCGTATAAGACAAAACGCTGAAACAATAGGCGCAGATGAAGTCTTTTTTGAAGGTGATCCGATAAATATAGAAGACCTGTACAATGAAAAGGCAGGGATTCTTGATGATGAAGACGACACTGAAGTTGATCTTGCCTCCTATGCTTTTCAGATATGGAAGAATGCTGTTGATGAAAATCCTAAATTAAACAGGATAATTCCAGATTTATCAGATGTTATTTATTCTTCAAAAAAAACGGCTGAAGAAAATCATAAAATCGGTGCCATAGTCTACGCTAGGACAGCCAGTAACAACGATGTTTTGACTTGGATAAATACAGAAAAAAAGATTGTCACTCAATCGCAATTTACAATATTAAAAGCCCTTAAGTGCACACCCGAAGAAAAGCCCGTACAGAAAATGGAATGTCATCATGAAATTGTAACCGCTGCAATAAAATATATAAAGAGAATAGAAGATAAAGCAGGCGGACAGCTTGGGAAGAAAAACGGCGCCAGATACCGTACATATATGAGGCTCTTTCGCTATATAGAAGAAAACAAAGACACGCTCTTTGTAACAAACGAAATGAAAAAGGCTGTTGATGATATCTATCATTACAACCTGCGGGAGTATGCCAGAGAAACGCTGAACCGTCAGCTTAAAATGGGAATTTCTGATTCAGAACTTGCAAGCCTGGTAGTGTCCTTGAGAGACGAAGGAAAACTGTGTTTAAAAAATGAAGAAGATGAAGATACATATAAAGAACCCAAAATAATCTGTTCCATGGGAATGGTTGGTAATGAATAAGAAAAAATTTTCAAACTATGTAAAAGGATTTGATTTTAAAGAGTTGTTTATTGATCTTGGCTGGGACAATTACAGCGGTAGGATTCCCATAACTGCTGATGAAATCCTCTTTGAAATAAAAGGGGTTGTAGAAAAACGGGGATTTGTTATTGCCCTTTGCCCGGCTTTATATGATGGAGAGATACCATTAAGCACAACACGGAAAAAGATTGAGCATAATTTTAGAAAATTCCATCAGGAACACCTGATTATTTATGCAGATAAAGCAAAAACAAAACAGATATGGCAGTTTGTAATTCATGAACCTGACAAGCCAAGAAAAACAAGGGAAATCCAATTTTCAATAGATCAGGATTCTGAAATCCTTTTCCAAAGAGCCAGAGGGTTGCTTTTTACTTTGGATGAAGAGGAAAATATTACCCTTGTTGATGTGGTTGCCCGCTTTAAAGAAAACTTTGCAAAAAATACCGAAAAGGTAACAAAGAAGTTTTATACAGAATTTAAAAAGCGCCACAATGCTTTTTTAGATTTTATTACCGGTATTGACGATGCAATAGCTGATAAAGAGAATAAAAACAAGCAATGGTATGCCTCTTTAATGCTCAACAGATTGATGTTTTGCTACTTTATCCAAAAAAGGGGGTATCTTGATAATAATATCCATTACCTTCAGGATAAACTGAAACAGGTAAAATCAAAAACCGGAAAAAATCAATTTTACAACTTTTACCGGGATTTTTTACTTGAACTGTTCCATAAAGGGCTTGGACAGCCGGAAACCAAAAGAGAGCTGTCTGTTGAGCTTGGGAAAATTCCTTATCTCAATGGCGGACTTTTTGATGTTCATGAACTGGAAAGACTATTTGATAAAATTCAAATAAAAGATGATGCCTTTGAAAAGATATTTAATTTTTTTGATCAGTGGAACTGGCATCTTGATACCCGGGTTGAGGCAAGCGGCAAAGATATTAATCCCGATGTCATAGGCTATATCTTTGAAAAATATATCAATGACCGGGCTGCCATGGGAGCTTATTATACCAAAGAGGACATAATAAAAAAGACAGATTGATCTGGTCCTTTTTAAGAGAGAGCAAAGATACCTATATCTATGATGCTGTCAAAAAAGGTGTGCCGCAAAATAGTGATTTGTTTGAAGACCTGCCCCAGGAGATTAAGGCAGGATTTTTACCTGAACTTGAACAGAAAATAGTTGAGAATTCAAAACCCACTCATCTCTGGGAAATAAGAAAATGCTGGAACAAAAAAGCACCTGAAAATATCGCTCTTCCCACTGAAATATACCGCGAGGTTATTGAGCGAAGAAAACGATATGCAAAAATAAAATCAAAAATAGAAAATGGTGAAATTACAGAGATTAATGATTTTATCACCTATAATTTGAATATTCGGCAATTTACTCAGGATGTTCTGGAAAACATTGATGACCCTGATTTCATTCGCCATTTTTACAAGGCGCTTAAATCTGTAACCATACTTGACCCCACCTGTGGGTCAGGTGCTTTTCTTTTTGCTGCCATGAATATTCTGGAACCCCTTTATGAAACCTGTATTGAAAGAATGGAGCAGTTTACTGCAGAAGCCCCAAGAAAATATAAATTCTTTCATGAGGTTCTGGCGGAGGTAAACAGCAGGGAACATCCCAATCTTGGCTATTACATATATAAAACCATTATCCTCAATAATCTTTATGGCGTTGATATCATGCACGAAGCTGTTGAGATTGCCAAACTGCGACTTTTTCTAAAGATGGTTGGTGCTGTTGATATCAATATCCGCAAACCAAATTATGGTCTTGAACCGCTGCCGGATGTGGATTTTAATATCCGCGCAGGGAATACATTGGTGGGATTTGCCACTGAAGATGATTTTAAAAAAGCTTTGCATGATAGAGAAGGCCTTTTTGCCGTAGAAAAATTTCAGGAATTTGAAGATGAGTTTACCATAACTGCAACAGCATTCAAACGTTTTCAGGACTCACAGCTTATAGTAGGCAGGAGTGAAGATGCACATAAAAAAGCAAAATATAATCTCACGAAACGCCTGGATGATCTTAATGAAAAATTAAATGAATACCTTGCTTCTACCTATGGAATTAATAAAGAAAAACAGAAGAAAAAATATACCGAGTGGGTCGAATCTCACCAGCCCTTTCACTGGCTATCGGAATTTTATGAGATTATCAATGGTAATGGTG
>JAFCZY010000146.1 GCA_019314105.1 Deltaproteobacteria bacterium | reverse complement strand
AGATACCGGCAGAAAAATTAAAGTGGAAATCCCGCTATAATTTAAAATGAAAAAATTATTGGTTTTAGGGGTGGGCAATATCCTCATGATGGATGAAGGTGCCGGAGTTCACGCCATTTATGAATTCTGGAAAGAAAAAGAAAATTATGATGAAACCCTGGTCGATTTTATCGATGGGGGAACCTTTACCCAGGACATATTTTATCTGTTTGAAGGATACGAACAAGTACTGGTATTGGATATTGTCCGAGCCGGGCATCCGCCCGGCACCCTCTATAGCCTTGATGAAGATGATCTGGTGAAAAATGAGAAACAGGTGCTGTCGCTCCATGATGTGGATCTTCTGGACTCCCTTGACATGGCTCAGATGAGAGGGCACAGACCCAAACTAAAAATAGTGGGCATTGAACCGGATAAAATTGACTGGGGAACCGAAATGACCCCTGCCCTTGTCAAGGCTTTCCCGTCTTTCATAAACGTAGCAAAAAAACATATTAAAAAACTTCTTATAAATTAATCAGGAACCGGTTTAAAATCTGTCCCTGATTAATTTAACAAATTCTTGGGAGCTGCTCTCCTGTCAGCATATCAATAATTCTCACGCCGCCGATGACGGTCTGTAAAAAAACCTTTCCGGGGTCTTTTTCGATTACCTCACCAATGATCACGGCATCTTTTCCAAACTCGTCGCGCTGAATAATCTCAAGTACTTTTTGGGCATCTTTTTGCGGTACAAAGGCGATCACTTTGCCTTCGTTGGCAATATATAAGGGATCAAATCCCAGCAGCTCGCAGATTCCCTGAACAGGCCCCCGAATGGGAAGAAATGACTCTTCTATGGTTATCCCCACATTGGATTGTGCGGCGATCTCATTTAAAGTAGTGCCAAGCCCTCCCCTTGTGGGATCCCGCAGCACATGGATATCACAATCCGACTGGATAATGGACTGTACCATCTTGTTTAACGGGGCTGAATCGGTTTTAATATCAGAATCAAATTTCAAGCCTTCCCTTGAACTTAAAACAGTAATTCCGTGATCTGCAATCGTACCGCTGACAATGATTTTATCACCGGGCTTTGCATTGCTGCCAGACACATTGACATCAGGGGGAATGATGCCGATACCGGATGTGTTGATAAAAATCTTGTCTGCCTTGCCTTTGGGAACAACCTTGGTGTCCCCGGTGACGATCTTGACGCCTGCCTTTTTCGCCGCTGTTGCCATGGCTTCAAGGATGCGCTGAAAATCTTTGATCGGCAGTCCTTCTTCTATTATCAAGCCCACGCTGATAAATTGTGGGATGGCACCACACATGGAGATATCATTAATGGTTCCGTTTATCGCCAGATCTCCAATATTTCCACCGGGAAAGAAAATGGGATCGACCACATAAGAATCGGTTGAAAACGCAAGCCGGGTGCCATCGACAGTCAGGATTGCCCCGTCATCCTGTTTTGACAATTCAGAATTTTCAAACAAGGGCAGGATCATATCGGAAAACAATGCATGTGAGGCTTTTCCGCCGGAGCCATGGTCT
Source organism: Deltaproteobacteria bacterium (assembly GCA_019314105.1). GTDB lineage: Bacteria > Desulfobacterota > Desulfobacteria > Desulfobacterales > Desulfobacteraceae > Desulfobacula. The sequence goes on along the minus strand of JAFCZY010000146.1, from coordinate 4,167 downwards.
AATAATATTTTTTCTTCAGTCATTTTTCTCCTGTTCTTTTAACTATATCTGTAAAATGCAGCGCAAGACCCTTCACTTGAGACCATACACGGTCCTACCGGCGTCATGGGCGTACATTTTTTCTTATAAAGAAGGCATTCTTCCGGTGTTTTCAACCCCATGAGGATTTCCCCGCAGGCACAGCCCTTGGGTTCAGGTGTATCCGGCATATCCATCCCGAATTTTATGGCAGCATCAAATTTTTGATATTCTTTTTTCAGCGCCATGCCACTTGAAGGAATTTCACCAATGCCCCGCCACGAAGCATTACAGACCTCAAAAATCTGATGCATGATTTGCTTTGCCTTTATGTTCCCTGCATCAGAAACCGCTCTTGGATAGGCATTCTCAAGAGCAGGCCGTCCCGCTTCATTCTGCTGAATCAAAAGAAGAATGGCCTGTAAAATATCAATGGGTTCAAATCCTGCAATCACAGCGGGGATATTATATTTTTCAAATGTATCCCTGTAGGCATCGGTGCCGGTAATAACAGACACATGGCCGGGAAGCATAAACCCGTCAATTTCTACCCCATCTGTTTCCATCAAGGCGGCAAGAGCCGGCGGGGTAAGTTTATTGGCTGAATAAATAGAAAAATTATCCACTTTTCCCTCAATCCCCATGAGAATACTGGCCGCAATGGTGGGAATCGTTGTTTCAAACCCCACGCCACAGAAGACCACTTCTTTATCTTTATTTTCCCTGGCAATGTTAACGGCATCAAATACCGAATACACAATCCTCACATCGGCCCCGTCAGCCTTTTCTTTACCAAGGCTCGAGCTTGAGCCCGGTACCCTGATAAGATCGCCAAAGGTAGTCACAATCACATTCTTAACCCTTGCAAATTCCACAAAGGCATCAATATCTTTCTGAGCAGTCACACATACGGGACAGCCGGGACCGGAAAGAAGCGTGACCCCCCGGGGCAGGACACTCCGAATACCATGCCTGAAAATAGACATGGTATGGGTTCCGCAAACCTCCATCAGTCTTAGGTCTTTTTTGCTGACAGAATGAATTTTTTTCACCAGATCTCTTGCAAGAGACCCATCTCTGTATTCTTCAATATATTTTAACGCCATACGTTACCCTGTTTTTTTAATTGGCTGCCAAAGCAGCGGCCACTACTACCTGGCCTAAACAAATTCCCCCATCCCCGGTTGGAACCTTTGTATGGGTGTAACTCTTAAAATTATTTTCTTCAAGGTGTTTGAGCATCCTGTTCAAAATAATATCATTATTAAACACCCCGCCTGAAAGGACTATTTTCCCAATGCCCGTTTCTTTGCTCACCCGGATTGTTGCCGCTATAAAGGCTGCTGCCAGTGTATAATGAAACTTTAAACTGATTCTTCCCAAAGACGTATTCTTTTTTAAATCATCTATTATCTGCCGGATACAGGGCATCATATTAATTTCAAATATTCTGCTGTTGTCATCATTTTTATTTTGTACCATATCGAATCCATAAATATCATCTATCAGGACTTCATCTATTGGATTTTTGCCTGCCATGGCTTCCAGTTCCATTGCCGCCTGACTTTCATGGGTTATCGTATGCCGGACACAAAGCAAAGACGCCACGGCATCAAACAACCTTCCTGCGCTGGAGGTTAACGGTGAATTCAGCTTCTGTTTCATCATCTGACAGATAAAAGATAATTTTTCTTTTTCCATCTCTTTTATGTAGGGAATATCCAGGCTTAAAAAATCATCTCCAAAGGCCTGGTAAAGAGCTGAGGCTGCCATGCGCCAAGGTTCCAGAACCGCCGCATCACCGCCCGGCATCTTGATATAGGAAAGATGGGCTTTTCTTTTAAACGCTTTTTGCGTACACACAAGAATTTCCCCGCCCCAGATATGGCCATCGGTTCCATATCCTGTGCCATCAAGGGTAATGGCAATGACCTCTTCCTCAAGATGATTTTCTGCCATACAGGCTGCCGCATGGGCATGATGATGTTGAACCGCCACCTTTTTAATAGTCTTCTGTGCTGTGGCATAAGCGGTACTCATATAGCCCGGATGCATATCATGGGCAATGATTTCCGGTTGAATGTCAAAAATTTGTTTTAAATGATCGATACTGTTCTGATAAAAATTATACACCTTCACATTATCCATATTTCCGATATGCTGGCCTAAAAATACATCATGACCCCGTGTCAGACAGATCGTATTTTTAAGCCCTGCCCCGCATCCCAGAATTTTCGGCATTTTTTTATTTAAAGACACCGGTAGAGGGGCATATCCTCTTGACCGTCTTATAAATCTTGTTTTTCCTGCCTGAACCCTTGTAATGGAATCATCTGCCCCGAAATAAATATCCCGGTTGTGCAATAAAAAATAATCGGCAATATGAGAAAAGGCTTCCAGGGCGTCTTCATTATCAATGGAAAGCGGCTCTCCTGATCGATTTCCACTGGTCATCACCAAGATGTCAGGCCCTTTTTCAAGCAATAAATAATGCAAGGGCGTATAAGGCAGCATGATCCCAAGACAATTGTTAAAAGGGGCGACACCCGGTGCAAGTCCTTTAATATCATCCTGTCGGATATGCTTCTTGTTCAGCAAAACAATGGGTCTGTGATAAGATTCTAAGAGTTCCTTTTCCTCAGGACTTACATGAACATACGCCAATATTTGAGATACCGATTGTGCCATCAGGGCAAAAGGTTTATGGGGGCGTGCTTTTCTTAGCCTTAAGCTTTGGACAGCCTCCTGGCTGGAGGCATCACAGGCCAGATGGAATCCGCCAAGACCCTTTACGGCGACAATCTTGCCCCGGCTTAAATATTGCGCTGCAAGGGTGATAGCTTCTTTTGAATCCGAATCAATCCGCTTGCCCGTGTTATCGGTTAAAAAAACGTGTGGGCCGCAGTCTGAACAGGCATTGGGCTGGGCATGGAACCTTCTGTCCAAGGGATCATCATACTCTTTTTGACACGCTGTACACATCTTAAACTGCTTCATGGCGGTTTTGGGCCGGTCATAGGGGATATCTTCAATAATGGTGTATCGCGGGCCGCAATTGGTGCAATTGATAAACGGATAGCCATACCGCCTGTCGCCGGGATCTTTCATTTCAGCCAGGCAATCCGGGCAGATACTGACATCAGGAGAAATTAAAGTAGTCCGGCTATCGGAAACGCGGCTCTTCACAATTTGAAATAAAGAAAAATTTTGAAGGCCTGCGTCAAAGGATTCAACCTTTGTCACAGAAGAAAGCAAAGGATTTTTATGATAAATATCATTTATAAACCTCTCGATATTATCAGGCGGCCCTTCCACAATGACCAGCACACCGCCGGAGGTATTGGAGACCTCCCCTTTTAAATAATATTTTTTGGCCAGAGCAAATAAAAAAGGCCGGAACCCAACGCCTTGAACCACGCCGCTGATTTCCAGCCTTTTTGCCAGAATAGGAAGAATCATACGCACTTAGAGATGATCATTCATCCCATTGGCCTGCCAGGTATCTGCTGCCAGGATATTGCGCATATCTTCCAGAGTTTGAAGTGCAGCCTCTTCATCAATCTTATTGATGGCAAAGCCGGCATGGACAATAACGTAATCTCCAATTTTTGCATCATCAAGGAGCATGATGCTGGTTTCCCGAACCACACCATCTACATCCACTTTGGCAACCGTATCATTGATTTCAATAATTTTAGACGGAACCGCTAAACACATATATTTACACCTGTCCCTTGTTCAAGAATAAAAATTTAATATACCACAAAGTTTCGATTGGGCAACCCTTATTTTATTCATTTGCAGGGTGATCGCAAGTAGATTTAAAAAAATAGCAGGTGTTCCGGCAGGGGAAAAGTATTTCCGCAGATTGTACTATATATATTACTTGAATATGAAAAATCACCCTGTACCTCTGCCACAGGGCTATATAATTGAATTGAAAATTCAAAACTGAAAAAATGTGAGACACAATATATGGGGGTGCCTATAATTTGCCTGGACTGAGTCTTTTAAAGACCAGTTGTCTCTGTAAGTTTCCAGCCAAAACCCCATATATTTAGACATAGCCAACAGTTTTTAGATGCACCATCGTTCAACTTAATGATGTATAATTTTTCTTTTTGTATCATTTGATGTAAAATGATAATC
>JAFCZY010000145.1 GCA_019314105.1 Deltaproteobacteria bacterium | reverse complement strand
AGGTTCAAGAACAGAGCGCAGATCAGTCAAAGGTTCAGGAAAACAGCCCACATGTTTCCGAATATAAAACCCAACCAGGTGTTGCACCTCAACTAATTGAATTTCAGAAAAAAGATTATCGAACCATATCCGTATCAACCCCTCTGTATAATATTGCTATTTCTGAATATGGTGCTGCTGTTAAAGGATTTGAACTCAAAAAATATAAAGAAACAAATAAAAAAAGCTCTCCTTTAAAACAATTGGTGCCGGAGGAGCTTATATCCGGAACCCTGTTGCTTGACCTTGAAGGGCAGTCTATTCCAGAGTTGAAAGATGCGGTTTACACAGCACAGCTTGACGTTAAAGAGATCTCTTTTTTTGAGGGTGAGAAAACGATTGAATTTATTTTTGAGGCTCCCAGTGGAATTGTGGTGAAAAAAATTTTTACCTTTAAAGCGGATTCATACCTGATTGACTGTGATATTATTTTCCAAAATGGTTCTGCCATACCCTTAAATGATTCTCTTGTGATTTCAACACCTGGTTTTTACGATGATGCAGTGAAAAAAAAATCTAGATTTGCATTTGTTGGCCCGATGGCATCCATTGATAATAAGTATACAGCCATTAAGCCCAAGAAAATTGAAGACCAGGATACCTATTTTGGGAAAATTGATTGGGTAGGATTTACAGAACAATATTTTTTGACAGCCGTTATGCCCCAAAAAACAGAGGATGTAAATCCCGCTGATACGAAATTAAAACTTTCCTTTGCCAATGATATCGTTACCAGTAGTTATATTCAGAAGATGGATCGACTGGACCCTGGTAAACAGGGGGATTATGCCTTTACCCTCTATATGGGCCCCAAAAGTCTAAAGGTATTTGGTCAATATGACAACAGCCTTAAAAACGCCATCAATTTCGGTTTTTTTAATATCATCGCCAAACCGCTTCTGATTACCATGAATGCTATCCACAGTGTGATTCCCAATTATGGTGTGGCCATTATTCTTTTGACGATTTTAATCAAACTCGTCTTCTGGCCCCTGGGCACAAAAAGTTACAAATCCATGAATAAGATGAAAAAAGTTCAGCCTTTGATGATGGAAATCCGGGAGAAATTTAAAGGTGATAAACAGAAAATGAATCAGGAAACCATGGCGCTTTATAAAACATATAAAGTAAATCCGGCCAGTGGATGTTTGCCTTTGCTGGTTCAAATGCCTATTTTCTTTGCACTTTACAGGATGCTTTACCAGGCCATTGAGTTGCGGCATGCACCATTTGTCGGATGGATATCCGATTTATCTGCCCCGGACAGGTTGTTTGAGTTTAATTTTGCAATTCCAATGATGCAGGCACCCTATGGTATCCCCATGTTGACACTTTTAATGGGAGCATCCTTTTTGTTGCAGCAGAAAATGACACCGACTGCAGGAGATCCCATGCAGGCCAAAATGATGATGTTAATGCCGATATTTATGACGGTATTATTCATCAATTTTCCGGCAGGACTGGTTTTGTATATGTTTGTGAATAATATCATATCCATGGGGCAACAGTATTATATTCAAAAGAAATTTTCGTAAGCAGGAGGTAATATGACACAAATTCAGGAATTCAGCGGAAAAGATGTAGATATCGCTATAAAAAATGCCTGTACGGCATTAATGCTTTCAAAAGATGAATTAAAATATAAAATAATTTCGGAGGGTACTTCAGGTATCTTTGGAATTGTTGGCAGTGTAGCATCAGAAACAGAAATGGAGGGGATTAAGTCCATTGTGGATGAGGCTTTTGGTGAAGAGACAAGACTTGAACCACCCAAAAAAGAAGAATTCAAAAAAGAAGACTCCAAGTCCTTTGAAACACCCGAGCCGGTTGATGTGTCTGAAGACTCCATTTCTCTTGGTATTGACGCATTACAGAGAATGTCAGACCTGATTACGGATGATGCCAAAGTAAGTGCCGGCACAGAAGCTGACAGGCTGACGTTAAGCATTGAAGGCGGGAATGCCGGTATCCTGATTGGCAGAAAGGGTCAGACCCTTGATGCCATGCAGTTTTTGACCGATAAGTCAGGGTCAAGGTGGATATTGAAGGATACATGGAAACCCGTAAAGCCAATCTGAAACACCTGGCATATAAAATGGCGGATAAGGCCAAAAAGACAGGACGTCCTGCGACCATTAACCAGATGAGCGCACAGGACAGGCGTATCGTACATCTGGCATTAAAAGATGACCAAAATGTCCGAACCCAGAGTATGGGCGACGGGTATTACAGAAGACTTGTGATCTTTCCCAAAAAGAAAAATGCTTTTAGGGGGAAAAGACGGTCTAGAAGATAAAATACCATGAAGGATACAATTGCCGCAATAGCAACTCCCTATGGAAGCGGCGGTATTGGTGTCATACGGATATCGGGCCCCAACGCCTTTGATATTGCATCAACGCTTTTTTCAAAAAGAAAAATAAGGCCCGAGGGGGGGGCAAATTTAGAATCTCATAAGGTCTATCACGGATATATTTTTGATCCCGGAAACAAGGATATCATAGACGAGGTTTTACTGATTCCCATGAAGGGGCCGTCCTCTTATACGGCAGAGGATGTTGTGGAAATTCAGGCCCATTCCGGAACCATTGTATTAAGAATTATCCTGGATGAAATACTTTCACATGGAGCAAGGCTTTCTGAACCCGGAGAGTTTACCAAAAGAGCTTTCTTAAACCAGAGAATTGATCTGACCCAGGCGGAAGCCGTTGCAGATATCATCACTGCAAAATCTGCAAGTGCATTGAAATTTGCAGCGTCTCAAAATCTTGGTGTATTAAAAAATCAGATCCGGGAGTTAAGAGAAAAACTGATTCATTTTTTATCCCTGCTTGAAGTGAATATTGATTTCCCGGATGATGTTGAACCATTTGAACCGTCCCAAAAAGAGAGAGGACTGATTGACGATGTGCTTGAAAAATGCCGGGAGCTTATCAAGCAGCATGAGGATGTCTGTTTTTTAAAGAACGGCATCAGGATTACCATTTGCGGTGCTCCCAATGTGGGAAAATCAAGCCTGATGAACCGGCTGCTTGAGCAGGATCGCGCTATTGTAACCGCTATTCCCGGAACCACAAGGGATCCCATTGAAGAAGGGTTGAATATTGACGGCATTCCGTTTGTGATTATCGATACAGCAGGTATTCATCAGAGCGATAATCTGGTAGAAATCATCGGTATGGAAAAGGCCAAAGACCACATTGCCGCAGCCGACCTTGTGTTGTTCATGAAAGAGCCGGGAACTCATTTTACCGATAAGGAATTTGAAAAAGTTGTGCCCCTGGAAAATCAATTGGGCAAGAAAATTATTTTTGTGATTAATAAAATTGATCTTGATGAAGGCAGTCTGCCAGAGCTTTCGGAAAAGTATCAGCATATCCCAAAAGTTGAAATTTCAGCCCTTTTGAACAAAGGGATCAAAGAAGTAAGGGAGAAAATAGTAGCGACCTGTGTCGCTGATCTGGATATGGAAAAATTATCCGTTATTCCAAATTTGCGACATAAAAAAGCCCTTGAACAGACGGTTGAGAGCCTGATATCTGTAAAAACAGGGTTCGCACAAACTCTGGAAGAAGACATATTGGCAATCGATATTAAAAATAGTATTGATTCTCTGGGAACGATTACAGGAGAAACAGCCTCTTTAGATATATTAGATCGTATTTTTGATAATTTTTGTATTGGTAAATAAAGGACAAATTCAATGGCATTAAATTTAAAAGAACATTTTGTTAAGTATGAAGCAGTGGTTCAGATAGTGGATGCAGTGTTTGCCCGTGTAAAAAAAGAATTTCCCAAAGAAGTGTTCTGCCGGGAAAAATGCAGTGACTGTTGTTATGCGATTTTTGACCTGACACTCATAGAAGCGCTTTATTTAAAAGATAAATTCCTGAAAACGTTTACAGGTAAAGAGAAAAACGATCTCATTGAAATTGCCGGCAAAACAGACAGGGCTCTTACGAAGATGAAACGCGACGCTTATAAAAAAGTTAAAAACGGTGCAGACGAACTGGAGATTGTAGGTGAAATGTCTCAGGAGAGGGTCAGGTGCCCCCTGCTGGGTGAAGACAACCTCTGTGTCATGTATGAACACCGGCCGATTACCTGCAGGGTTTATGGTATCCCCACATCCACAGCCGGTGTCAGTCATATCTGCGGCCGGACAAATTTTACACAGGGAGAGCCTTACCCGACATTGAATATGGATAAAATTTATACCCAGCTCCAGTTGCTTTCCGCCCAATTGGTGAAAGACATAAAATCCAATAATATTAAAATGCATGAAATGTTGATTCCTGTCTCAATGGCCATGGTTACAGATTTTAACGAAGAATATCTTGGAGTCAGAAAAGATGAATAAGCTTACCCCTGAACAGATTGAAGAGAGGAAAAAACTAATTTTTGACGCCATGGGCAAAAGAGGCCAGAAACATATCCTCAAAAAAGGGTATGAAGACTGGGACCCGTTCCAGGAACCTAAAGATCCCATAGACATCAGGAAAGATAAAACCAAGCGAACCTCCCAGATGTTAATCAGGGAGTTCCTTTCCCGGATCGATCATGATGAATACTCCAATTCCTTTTCCCAGGGAGCCTTTGAAATGTGTCTGGGGATCATCAATGATGACGAAAAGATCAGAGGGATGTTTGAGTTTGCCTGCTTTTATGCGGAGCTCTTAAAAAAAGAAGGTCATGATTCCCCCTGATATAAAAAGGGATATGAAAATGGGTATGAAAATAGACAAAGAAGATGTTTTAAATATCCTTTTCCGATCCGATGTTAAACTGACAGCCCAGGCGTATATCAAAAAAATAAAGTCCCGGTTTTCAGTTTCTTTTTTTGAGGCTAAAAAAATATTACAACAGCTCATTGATACCCAGGAGCTGTCCTATCATTATCTTTACGGCGCCACCTATGTGGAAAAAAGTTTTTTAAAGCCCGTCTCTATTACAAAGCATTTTATTCTCACGCCACCGGGATTTCAAAGGCGATCAAATCAAAATAGTATTGATCCCCATAAAATCGAGGTGATGATTGACCAGGGCATTTCTTTTGGTTCCGGTCATCATCCTACAACACAGCTATGCCTTCAGGCCATTGATGTTTGTTTTTTCGAAAGACAGATGATGGATTCCAAAATAAATGTGGCAGGCGCGGACATTGGAACCGGTTCCGGTGTGCTTGCCATGGCCATGTGCCTGGCAGGGCTTACCTCCTGCCACGCCTATGAAATCGATCCGGTTTCCATTAATGAGGCCAAAAAAAATGTGGCGCTGAACCATCTTACGAAAAGAATCAAAGTGATTGAAGATTATATGAAAGAAAGCAGAGACAGGTTTTCAATCATTTCTGCCAATTTAAGAGTCCCCACTTTGACCGCCTTGTCTGATATAATTTTTAACAGCTTAAAAAGCAATGGCATTGCTATCCTGTCCGGTGTGAGGGAATGGGAAAAGGATCAGCTTGTCGCTGTTTACTCAGAAAAAGGATTTAAGCTTGTCTGGCAGCAGGATGAGAAAAAATGGTCCGGCTTTGTCCTGGTAAAAAAAATATGTTAAACTTAATCTTATGGTAAAATCGTTCACACATGTTTTTTTTATTCTTTTTTTCAGCCTTTTTCTTTATGGAAATATTTATTTCTGGACCGATGAAAACGGGATCAAGCATTTTACCAATATTGCGCCGCCTTTGAATGAAACGGTTGAAGAATTTAAGGAAAGCGATGTTGTTTTTCCAAAACAACAATTTAAAGTCTTAAAAATATTTGATGGCGACACGATAAAAGTTAAAAAAGGTGAGTTAACATTTAAAATACGGTTTGTGGGAATGGATTCTCCGGAAATTGGATATAAGGGTCAAAAAAGTCAGCCCTTTGCCCACAAAGCAAAACAATATTTAGAAAGTTTGGTGAAGAACCGGAAAGTTGCGATTAAAAGTTATGGTACCGGCATGTATAACAGACAGTTGGCAGAAGTTTTTGTTAATGGTAAAAATATTAATATTGAAATGATAAAAGCAGGCCTGGCAGAGGTTTACAAGGGTAAACGACCTGGAAAACTTGATTCGCGTCTTTATTTAAAAGAAGAAGCAAGCGCCAGGAAAGCCCGAAAAGGGATGTGGATACAGGGGGCCCGTTACAAAAGTCCACGGCAATGGAGAAAAGAGCACCCGCGAAAATAATTTTAGGCTTGCCAAGCTCTTTTTAAGTGTTTATTCTCTTTTTAGGGAAAGAATGTCACGGTTTAAAATTTTTTTTAAACTATTATAAAGGAGCCGGCACTATGAAAGATAGAGCACTGAGAAGGCACCAGGATTTGAAAGCAAAAAGAAAAAGTCAAAAAACTTATAATAGTTGCATTTCTGATTTATCCCAATCAGAAATGCAAGAGTTGGAAAATAATGTTGAAAAATTAAAAAAAGTTTGTGTCGCAAGTCATCTTGATGAACATTCTAAAAAGGTCATCAAAAAAACGTTCCAGGAAATGAAACATGATATTTCCATGGAAGAACAGCTATCGATTAGCTAACCGGGATAATTTTTAATAAAAAGCCTTATTGGGGGAGTTCCCTAATGAGGCTTTTTATTTTTTAACGATATTAAAACGGAATATCATCATCCGGGATCGGTTCTGGACCACCTGTCATGCCCGGGCTTGTCTGATTCTGAGAAGGATTGTTGGATCCGGAATCGGCTTGCTGGTTACCCCCGCCTCCTTGACTATCCTGTTTTCCGCCAAGGAACTGGAAGTTAGATACTACAATTTTTGTCATATAATGCGTTTGGCCTTCTTTTTCATAATTGCTGGTTTGCAGCCGCCCCTCAATATAAATCTGGCTGCCCTTTGACAGGTATCTTTCGCACGTCTCTGCCTGCTTGCCAAATACTACAATATTATGCCATTCCGTTCTTTCCTGCCGGTCGCCTGTGTTTTTGTCTGTCCATTGTTCACTGGTTGCAATGGAGAAATTCACCACTGCCAAACCCTGTTGGGAATACCTGATTTCAGGATCTCTTCCCAATCTTCCAATCAGCATTACTTTGTTAAGACCCGCCATTTGTTTTCTCCTGTTTTTGGATAAATTTAAAGATGTTTGTTGCTTTTAAATATTTACCTGATTCAAAACCCGGTGTCAAAGAGATATTTTTTAAATATTGACAATTTTTAGATTCAAGTTTATGTTGCTATTGAAGTAGCAACATTTTGGAGAAAAGATATGGATACGTATTCAAATTTAAAAGGACTTGGTTTCTCGCAATATGAGGCGGCCTGTTATATGGCGCTTGTGGGCAGTCATCCGGTGAACGGTTCCCAGTTGAGTAAAATTTCAGGGATTGCCCGATCAAGGATTTATGATGTGCTGCGAATCCTGATTTCCAAAGGGTATGTGATTGAAGTCAATTCCGGTCAGTATGCGCCATTGCCCTCGGATGAGCTTGTCAGAAGGCTGAAAAGAAGCTTTGACAGCAATATAGAATCTTTTGAAGATCAGATTACACTTGCCTCACAGAAAAATAATTTTGAATTTGTCTGGACCATCACAGGATATGAGAATGTCATGGAAAGCTGACAGATATTTGGGCGATGCTTTAATAAAAGCTGATAAAAGAGGGGTTAATATCCGCTATATTGCCATGGGAAAGATCGAAAAAAAATTTGACATTCAGATTCTGCATCCGAATCATGAACAATTGCAGCAGATCATTGGCGGACGTTCCATAGAAGTGATTATCGATAAAAAAGAAGCGCTTGTCGGGATATTTGAAACGGATAACGAGGATATTTCGCCCATTAACTGGACAAGGAATCAATGGTTTATCGTGGCCAACCGCGACAGTCTTCGCCATGATTTCTATCATTGTTTTTTAGAAAAAATACTGGACCGACATCAGGAATTGACTGAAGAAGAAAAAAGAATTTACAACATTATAAAAGAGGATAATTAGGGGAGGTGTAAGATGACTGCAATGAGAAAAAGCCATTATATCAGTGGATTTTCCAATGAGAATGATAACACCATTTTCACTCTGGAAGAAGATTATGGGGCCCATCATTATAACAGGATTAATCTTGTTGTCAGGCATGCAAAAGGATGCTGGCTGACAGATATTTGGGCGATGCTTTAATAAAAGCTGATAAAAGAGGGGTTAATATCCGCTATATTGCCATGGGAAAGATCGAAAAAAAATTTGACATTCAGATTCTGCATCCG
>JAFCZY010000144.1 GCA_019314105.1 Deltaproteobacteria bacterium | reverse complement strand
CCGAAATTTAAAACACAAAGATCTTGATTTTGTTCTTGCCGGTGGTGTTGACTGCAACCTGTATCCGGCCGTCCTCATGGCATTCAAACGCCTCGGCCTGTTGTCGGAAGGGGACTGCAATTTTTATGATTCAAGGGCTGACGGGTATGTCATGGGAGAGGGGGCTGCCATCCATGTGATGACCACCTACAAAAAGGCCAGAGAATATAATTTGGAGATTCTGGGTGAGATCAACGATCAAGCGTGCCGGATCATCTGCTGGCGCCTTCGGAACATACGTTTGTATCTACGATAGATGAAACCTATTATAAATCCGGAATTAGAAAGCAGGACATTAACCATCTCGATGTATTTGCATTTTCTAATATTTTTGGAGATATCGTTGAAAATCAGGTGATTGAAAAGTGTTTTGATCATGAAATGCATTGCGGTAACATCAAATCTCAGTTTGGATATTTTAAAGCGGCCAATCCGGCGGTTGCCATGGCAAAACTGATGCTTATGAATCGTAAGGGAAAAATTCTGCCAGATTTTAATTATCATCCTGACCATTCTATTTTAAAGGATAGTAAAATTTTAAAACCGGCTCAACAAATGGTTGTAAGACCCAAAGGTCAGCCCTTCAGGTTTGCGGCCAATGTTAACGGTATCGGCGGCAATCATTGTCATATGATTATGAGTACATTGCCGGCAGTGATCGAAAAAGGAGAAGAAATTGTGGATGTAGCATTCAAGGCTGAAGATGATGTTGTATTGATCGATCATGCGTATTCAGCGGATAATACGGGTAAAAAATTAAGAATGGTGGCACTTCTTTCCGGCCAGGGTGCTCAGAGAAGCCGGATGATGAAAGACTTATTTGAAAAAGATGCCCACATCAGAAAGATTATGGAAAAAGGTGAAAAGATTTTTGTTGAACAGCGGGGGTATTCTTTGCTGGACATGATGTTTGGCACAGATGATGCTATTAATTCAACACAGAACACCCAACCGGCCATCTTTCTTTCGTCTGCCGCCATTTACAGCCGATTGTCACAGGAAGGGTTTTCACCCGATTATTTTATCGGTCACAGTGTGGGCGAATATACGGCTCTTTTTTGTAGCGGGATGCTTTCTTTTGATGATGCCATGCGGCTGATCATCAAACGCTCGGATCTCATGTATGAAGCCACTTTAAAGGTTCCGGGCAAAATCATGGTGGTGTTTAAAAATGAAAAAGAAACAGCGCAGTTAATGAGAGAATCTTTTGTCTCCAATATTTATATTACCAATAAAAATAGTGAAAAACAGACAGCTATTTCAGGAAAGGCTGAGGACATTGAAAAATTCTGTATTTTTTTAACCCAGCAGCAGGTTTTCTACAAAAAATTGAATCTCACCGGAGCGTTTCACACCCCATTATTGAAAGAGGCTTCACAAAAATTAAGGACGTATCTGGATACCCTTACATTTAATGATATCCGGTTTGGGAAAATTATTTCCAATACGACTGCAAGCCCTTACCCTGAAAGGCGGGATGAGGTTAAAGATCTGTTGGCAGGACAGATTATCTCTCCGGTTGAATTTATTAAATCCATTGAGAAGGTATATGGTTCCGGCAGAACCCATTTTATAGAGATCGGTCCGTCAAGGTTGCTGGTGAATCTTTTGAAAAATATTAATATCGGAGAGTATGGTACGGCCGTATCTGTGGATGCTAAAATTGGTGAAATTAAATCCTTTGAGGCCTGCAGAAAATATTTACAGGATTGTAATAGTCTTTTTACAGCAAAGCCTGTTCCGTTAACTGGTCCTGGCATTATTCCTGATATGAAAGAAGCGGCGCCAGACATAGAAATGTCTGAAGATTTCGAATCTTTCAAGCAAAACAATCAGAAACTGGTGGATCAGATCCTATACAAGGAATATCAGCACCAGAAACGCCAATCCGCCATTAATGCCATTGAAAGATATGATTTTAATACCAATAAAATATTGATTTCAGGTGTTTCAGTGGGGCTTCCGGGCAAAACAAGGCGTGTGTTTGCAAAAGATAATTTTGATGCCATTTTAAATGGCGAAAATTTTATTGATTCTCTGACGATGGAAGCCCAGGAGAAAATTATTGATAAGAATATCACCAAGCTTTATAAGCAGCCGGACGGGAATGCAAGATTTGTCCAGATCACCAAGACAGAAGATGTTATTCATCTGGCAGGTCAGTTGGGGTATTTTGATCTCAATGATGAATACGGTATTAAAGAACAATACGATATCAGTATGGCCATTGGGATTGCTGCGGGCATTGAAGCATTAAAGGATGCGAATATTCCTTTGGTGATGCAGTACAAAAAAGTGAAAGACGGGAAGACCATGATTCCGGATGGGTTTGCCCTGCCGGAAGAACTACAGGAAGAGACAGGGGTGATTATTACATCGTTATGGCCCAATGGAGAAACCCTGTTGTCAGAGTTTGAAAAATATTTTTATGAGAAAATGTTTCTCAAACCCTATGAAGAGTTTGAGAAAATTTATTACTATCTCATGGAAAAAATAAAGGATATTTCTGTTAAAGAGGAGCTGACAGAGTGGTTTTTTAAGGCAAAGTCAAGAAAACGATCAGATTTTGGTCCCTACAAGTTTGACCGGAATTTTCTGGCCAATGCCTGTCCGCTGGGATCTGCCCATCTGGCTCAGATTATTAAAGCCAAAGGCCCGAATACGCTGGTAAGTTCTGCCTGTGCATCCACTACCCTTGCCATTGGTATTGCCGAAGACTGGATCAGGGTGGGTCGATGTAAAAGAGTGCTGGTGGTTGGTGGTGAGAATGTGACCACGCCAAGTCAGAACCAGTGGGTGGGATCAGGGTTCCTGGCACTGGGGGCCGCCACCATCAAAAAGAGAGTCTCGGAAGCAGCCAAGCCCTTTGATGAAGACCGCAACGGCACCATTCTGGGCTCTGGTGCGGTGGGCCTTGTTGTTGAGAGCGAGAGCTGTGCAAAGAAAAGAGGCATGAACGGGCAATGCGAGATTCTGGGTACCCATATCGCCAATTCAGCCTACCATACGTATAATATTGATGTGCCGCATATGTCCCATGAGATGAAAAAATTCATCAGTAAAGTGGAAAAACAAAATGGAATTAAGAAAGCAGATTATGCAGATAAGCTCCTTTTTATGTCCCATGAAACCTATACTCCGGCAAGGGGCGGCAGTGCAGATGCGGAAGTAACGGTTCTTGAAACAGTTTTTGCAGATCACTTGAACAATATTTGTATATCCAATACAAAGGGATTTACAGGTCATACCCTTGGGGCTGCCATTGAAGACGTTGTGCTGGTCAAGGCCCTTCAAAAAAGAAAAGCCCCGCCCATTGCAAATTTGAAGAAAATACCCGAGCATTTTAAAAAGCTTAATTTTTCCAGCCATGAGAATATTGATGCAGAATATGGTCTCCATCTGGCTGCCGGGTTTGGATCTCATTTTGCGTTCATGTTTGTCAAACGGATAGAGGAAAATTCAGTTGAAGGCAATGTCCGATATCAGAATTGGATAAAACAAATCACCGGATCTGAAGAACCTGATCTTAAGATAATTGATAATACTCTTTGTGCGGTGGCTGGTGGGGAAGCATTACAGGCGTTAACAAACGAAATGAGAAAAGATGAAAAACCTGTAAAAATAACTATCCCTGCCATGCCGGCACCACCTGTGCTGGTCGCAGCAGTGAAAGAAACAGCAGTGGCGGTTGAAACAAAACCGATTGAAAAGGCTGCCGGAGGTACATCTGCGGGAGTTTCTGCCATTGATACGGTTAAGTCAATTATTGCCGGTCAGACCGGATATGCGGCAGACATGCTGGAGGATGATCTGGATCTTGAAGCAGATCTCGGGATAGACACGGTGAAACAGGTTGAGATATTTGCCAAGGTAGCATCTCATTTTGGTTTCCCCGTACCGGATGATTTAAAGCTTCGGGATTTGAATACCATTGCCAAACTGGCAGAGTATATTGTGACAAAAGTGGATATACCGGGCACAGAAACGGTTATTCCAGCGCTTGTCGCTGCTCAATCTGAGGTGCAATCGGAGGTACAACCAGTACCAGAAGCACAAGTTCCCTCTAATGCCATTGACACGGTCAAGGAGGTCATCGCCGGTCAGACCGGATATGCGGCAGACATGCTGGAGGATGATCTGGATCTTGAGGCAGACCTTGGGATAGATACAGTGAAACAGGTTGAGATTTTTGCCAAGATCGCCTCTCATTTTGGGTTTCCCGTACCGGATGATTTAAAGCTTCGGGATTTGAACACCATTGCCAAACTGGCAGAGTATATTCAATCCAGAGCCGGAGCCGCATCAGCGCCCCAAACAAAAGAAAAAACGGTTGTGGAAAGCAGTGACACCTTGCAGGCTATTGATTTCATAATTCCTTTAAATGAAGAAGATGAATTCCCTGATTCGGCATCTCCTATCAAGCGATTGATTGTAAGGGCGATGGAATCCCAGATGCCTGAATTTTCCAAAAAGGATTTTAAGGGCAAAAAGATCATTGTTTCCCTTGACAGCCATGGGTTTGCCAGGGAGATCATTAAAAAAATAAAACAGAAAAAAGGCGAGGTCATTACCATTGGTAGTAAAGGTGCTGATTTCAAGTTTGATCTGACCGATGTGAAAGCCACGGAAAAAAAGGTGGAAGAATTTAAAGAAGCCTATCCGGAAGTGAACGGCTTTATCCATCTTGCGCCGCTTGACACTTATTTTGATAAAAAAGAGGGCAAAGGGGATTCAGATGCTGCCCTGAATACAACCATTAAATCTTTTTTTGTCATAATTAAAGCTCTGTTTGATGCACTTGATAAACAAGAAGCTGTCATTGGAACCCTTACCTTTGATTCGGTTGTATTCCCGTATATGGAACCCTGCGGTGATATCCATCCCCTGTTTGCAGGCCTTTCAGGGCTTATGAAAACCGTGAATAAGGAAATGCCGGATACCATGGTCAAGGTGGTGGACTTTTCTTATCCACAGCCCAAAAAGAATATAACCCGGATTGTTGATACTTTTCTCAATGAATTATTGTCAGATGATACAAGAGTAGAGGTGGGATATAAAAATAAAAAACGGTATGTCCTGACCATGAAACCGTCCATTGCAGATAAAACGCAACACATCATATCTGAGAAGGATACCCTGCTGGTTACGGGTGGCGCCGGTGGCATTACTTATGAAATCATTAAAAAAATGGTTGAAAAATATAAGGTCAATCTGATTATTCTGGATATCAATGATATTTACAGTACCGATTCAAAATATCTGGACAAAGTATCCACTGAGTCAGAGCTGATGGCCCTGCTCAGAGACGATATGCCCGGAGTAAAACCTGTTGAAGTGAAACGCGCGCTGGATCGGTTGATGCGGGTGCGTCAGTCCCTTGAAAATATTGAATATCTTCAATCTCTGGGGGTCAGTGTTGAGTATAATTGTGTGGATGTAACAGATTTTGACGCTGTAAAAGCGGCGGTTGACAAGTATGATAAAATTGACGGCATTTTTCATGCCGCCGGCATGGAGATGAGCCAGTTCATTCCTAAAAAGGAACTCTGGGCATTTGAACTGGTGGTGGATGTCAAAGTTAAAGGCATGCGAAATCTTCTACAGGTCTTTAAAGAAAGAAAGTATAAATACTTTTTTACGTTTTCATCGGTTACCGCCCGTTTTGGAAACGAAGGTCAGGTGGATTATACGTCTGCCAATGATTTTCTCGGGAAAACCTTGTTTCGACAGAAACAGCTTCACCCTGAAAGAACCTATAAGGTCTATGCGTGGACAGCATGGGGTGGCGTGGGAATGGCAACCAATCCAACGGTGAAAAAGGTGCTGGAAGACAGAGGCATTCAGTTCCTCCCCATGGAACAGGGCGTTAAATTTTTCATGGCAGATCTTTTAGATAAAGACAGAGGCATTCAGTTCCTCCCCATGGAACAGGGCGTTAAATTTTTCATGGCAGATCTTTTAGATAAAACAGAATCTGAAATGGTGTTTTCCGGTCTTGATTATTCCTTTGATAAGGACGGTCTTCTGGGAGATCCCGGGAATGTTCAATTCCCGTTTTTAGATACTCCGGTTGAGAAGAATACAACAGGCATCACCTATTCAAGAGTATTGGACATTGAAAGAGATGTTTTTCTTGATGATCATACCATGGAAGATGTGCCGCTTTTTCTTGGGTCCACGGGGATTGAAACCATGGCTGAAGTGGCCAGCTCTTTGGCTGAAAATAAAGATCATTTTATTGAAGTGACAGA
>JAFCZY010000461.1 GCA_019314105.1 Deltaproteobacteria bacterium | reverse complement strand
TCATATTCGCATTGTCGGTATTGCCCTGATCATAGCCATTGCAACTGGTGTTCCTGTGGGTATCTATATTACACGTCATCCGGGGGCTGCAGGAATGGGTCTTTATATATCAAGTATTCTCATTACTATACCCAGTATTGCCATGTTCGGGTTTATGATGCCGATTCTTTCAACCATTGACAATGCATGGGATGCGGTCAATGGTATCGGGATCGGGGTTGTTCCTGCAGTCGTGGCATTGTCTCTGTATTCTCAGCTTCCGATTATCAGAAATACTTATATTGCATTAAAAAGTGTGGACCCGGCCACGATTGAGGCTGGCAAGGGTATGGGAATGACAAATTTCCAGCTGCTTATCCAACTACAGCTTCCTCTTTCCGCACCCATCATTATGGCAGGTGTCAGGACAGCAGTGGTTATGGGAATTGCCATTGCGCACCCATCATTATGGCAGGTGTCAGGACAGCAGTGGTTATGGGAATTGCCATTGCTGCCATTGCCGCATACATCGGTGCAGGAGGGTTAGGGCTTTTTGTCAGTGAAGGGCTTCAGATGTCAACCAATAACTCGGTTATTGCAGGTGCCATTGCCATGAGTCTTCTTGCCATTGTGGCGGATATCTTTCTGGCAAAAGCTGAGGACTGGATTACACCGACCGGCCTGAAAATCAAACAGGCAACAGAGTAATAAAGGAAAAAATTATGGGAACCATGTTAAGCCTTCAGAAAGTAACAAAAATATATCCCGGAGCCGGGAATGTCAAGGCTGTAGATGAACTCTCCTTTGATCTGGAGGAAGGTGAGATCTGTACGCTCGTCGGACCTTCAGGATGCGGCAAAACCACTGCAATGAAAATGATCAACCGCTTGATATCCATTACCAGCGGAAAGATCATTATTGACGGCAAGGATATTTCCAGGCTCAACACCATAGAACTTAGAAGAAGCATCGGGTATGTGATTCAAAATATCGGCCTGTTTCCCAATATGACCATTGGTGAGAATATTGCCATTATCCCGAAACTTCTAAAATGGGACAGACCAAAGATTGATGAAAAGGTGCAAAGACTTCTTGAAATCGTTAATCTTGACCCTGACGAGTACAAAAATCGGTATCCAAAAGAACTCTCAGGGGGTCAGCAGCAGAGAATCGGGGTTGCCAGGGGAATGGCGGGTGATCCGCCCATTATGCTCATGGATGAACCCTTTGGTGCAATTGATCCCATTAACAGGGAGCATCTCCAGAACGAGTTCTTAAAAATACAGGAAAAGGTCAAAAACACCATTGTATTTGTTACTCATGATATTGATGAAGCCATAAAAATGGGAGATAAAATTTGTCTACTAAAAGATGGCCACCTGGTCCAGTTCGCATCCCCGGAAGAGATGCTGACCCATCCGAAAAATAATTTTGTTGCTGATTTTGCGGGGGGTGATCGGACACTCAAACGTCTCAACCTGTTTACTCTAAAACGGGCAATGAAGGACAATCCGCCTACCATTCACCAGGATGAAACCATTGAAACCGCCCGTAACATATTTTCAAAAACCGACACCCGGCACCTGATTGCAGTGGATGGGGAAGGTAGGCTTGCAGGGATCATTGATAAGCAGGATATCCCAGATAAAGCAACCCGGGTTAAAGATGCGGTTGCACCGACCAATGCATGGCTGACGGCGCAGTCGAGTCTCAAGGACGGCCTGTCTGAGATTTTTACTCATGATTATGGATTCCTGATTGTGGTGGATGACGCAAAAAAGGTGCTTGGCTGGCTTCACACAGAAGATATCAAAGAAACCTTAAAAGGATAGAATCATGATTTTACGAATTTTGTTTCAATTGCTTAAAAAGCTGATCCCAATCCTTTTAATGATTCTTTTTATTGTATGGCTTTATACTTATTACGGAGCATGGGATTATACAATTAAAAATCTTCCGGAGTTTTTCAGATTGATTCTTGAACACTTTACCCTGGTCATCATCAGCATGTTCTGTGCCGTCCTTGTGGGAGTGACCCTTGGGACCATAATGACACGGAAAAGCATGGAAAAGACGTCTCCGGTCATAATGGCCGTGGTCAATGTCTGGCAGT
>JAFCZY010000460.1 GCA_019314105.1 Deltaproteobacteria bacterium | reverse complement strand
GGGCAAAGAGTACAATTGGAGCACGTGGACAGTACAACTTGACAAAAAAACAACTTTTTTTGTAATGGATGAGTTTATTCTCTTGACAAGGACCTTTTAATGGGTGACCCCCTATAATACGAAAAGAGAGGAAACTATGTTGCAGACCCGGGAAGAACTGCTCAATGTACTCAATCAAATCGGCATTGAATATACAAACCATGAACATCCGGCAGTTTATACGGTTGAAGAAGCCGACCTGCATCATGAAGGAATAGATGGTGTCCATAGTAAAAACTTATTTTTCAAGAGAACAAGGTAGAAAAATTAATATACAAGTATCTCGAGAATTTTCAATTAATATGTGAAACCCAAATCCACCGTCTAATTTTTTTTACACTAGTCCAAGCTAAAATCGGGGGATTTTTTTTAAGATTAGGAAAGGAGCCCCTTGCAGCATTGCAATCCGTTTGCGTGCTGTAATCAGAATATCATATGAGGGATGGCCTTTCGATAACCGTAAAAACAGACTGCGGGAACGTTTGATGATCCTCCCCGGGATATTGATTATGGAAAACCTGATCCTCTTCATCCGTGTGTTTACCATGGAAGGATTCAATGCCAGATTTTTCATCATTACATTCAGGTTTAAAGCCATTATCATCATCCACCACCATGCGGCATTCTCACCGAAATCTGCTGAAGGCAGCTTCCCTCCGGCCAGGTCATCTTTCATGACGGCATGGGCTTCCTCACTTTTACCGCACCTTGCATGAAGCCAGTGAATGAGATCTTCCCCATTTATTTCTTTCATATTTGTGACAATCCCAAAAACCTTTATCTTCAAATGTCTCCGGATAGACTTGGATAAGCCAATCACCTTGACCAGAGCCTGTTCAAGTTCTGTCCTGGTTTTATCAATATAGCGTTCCACGCCTTCTTGAAGACCGCAATTTTTCAAGGTAATCAGTCCTGCCGCATCAATATCCATTCCCACAATACCGGCACCACTTTCCTTCACCTTGTCCAGTTTTTCAAAGAGTTCCTTATCCTCCCAGGGTTTGATAAACGAGATACCATGACCTCCGGCTTCCTTGATGACACTTAATCCGGTTTCATGGATAAAAGCGGGGACGCCATCGCCTGTACACCCGATAATCCCTTTTTCCCTACATCCAAAAATAATAGATTTTATATAGGCTTCTTCAGAAATACCATCGCCCATATTAAAGGATACACCGCCGATGGGTGCTGCAAGGACAGGAAGGGAAAATTCTTTTCCAAGAAGTGATACAGCTGTATCCGGTTCAACCACATCATGAACCAGGCGCATATTAAAATTAATCTTTTTTAAGGCATTAATATTTGCCTTGAATGAGGACGCTGTGCCAAGCCCTCCCATACCGGGGACTTCACCGACACAGGCATTTCCATTGCATTCTTTGCATACCCTGCAATAGCCTTTCATTAAAACCTTTGCCGTTTCATATATCTCTTGCATACTGTTTTCCCCTTATCATCATATCAATACCATACAGATTATATTTATTTAATCGGATATCATATCGATCGTGCGATTTCTTCAGCTTCACTGATGCAGTACATCAAATGCCTTGGAGATTTTGCATCACCGATCAGATGAAACTTTGCTTTGACTTTTTTCTCAAATTTTTTAGCATCTCTGATAGAACTCTGCTTTTCCGAAATCACCACTGAATCAAAACCGGTTAATGTCTTTTCATCTCCATTGGCCTTAAATACAACCCCGTCATCTGTAAATTGTTTGATCGATACATTTTTATACAGGGAAACATTCCCTTTTTTCAATCGTTCCCTCAAGTAATATCGGTCATTGCTGGACATTTCCTCTGCAAAGCTCTTTTTGCGATTTAAAACAACCACCTGTTTTCCCTGCTCTGCCAGAAAATCAGCTGTGATCAACCCCGTCATTCCACCACCCAGCACGATAACGTTCTTTCCAACCTGCTCTTTGCCGCTGATCACATCAACATTTGTCACAAGATCCATTTTTGTTTGGAAAAGCCCTTTAATCACCGGCATATCCGGCATTGACCCTGTGGCAAGAATCACCTTGTCCGGATTGATATCTTTGATCAGATCCAATGAAAGCTCTGTGTCATACCGAATTTCAACATCAAGCCGATCCATTTCATGCCTGAAAAAATCCAAAATATCATTGAGTTCCCCGCGACCAGGGGCTTTTGATGCAAGGGACAGCAATCCGCCGACATCTTGTTTTTTTTCACAGACGATGGTCTGGTGGCCTTGAAGTGCAAATTGCCGTGCCGCTGCCATGCCAGCAGGGCCCGCACCGACAATAAGTATTTTTAATAATTTTTCGGGCTTTTTTTCATCCTTGAGTTTATATTCCCTTCCCACATCAGGGTTGACGACACAGGAGCCAGGCTCCTTGGCAAGCACAGCATGGATACACCCGAGACAACAGCCGACGCAAGGCCGAATCTGTATAATAGGGGTCGGCAAGAAACGATCGGCCAAAGGCGACCATGTCTGCCTTACCCTCTTTAATAATCTCATCGGCATGGTCCGGATATTTAATCCGACCCACGGTAATCACGGGGATGTTAATATGTTTTTTGACTTCTTCGGCCAGATGCACAAAGCAGCCATGCGGGGTATACATGGAAGGAATGGTTAACTCTGTGGACCCGTAAACCCCGCCTGAAACATGAAGATATACAACACCGGCTTTTTCAAGCTCAGGCGCAATTCTTACCGTATCTTTCAGTTCCCATCCGTTTTCGATATAATCATTTCCATTGATTCGTATTCCAATGGGAAAGTCTTT
>JAFCZY010000143.1 GCA_019314105.1 Deltaproteobacteria bacterium | reverse complement strand
TAAAAAGAGAATTCGCAGACAAATAAAAGCAAGAAGAGATTTAAAGACTCAGTTCATCACACCGGAAGAGTTGAAGAACGGAGATATTGTCGTCCATCTTGAACATGGAGTGGGGCAATATGAGGGATTGTGCAGTTTAAGATTAAACGGGATTTCCCAGGATTTTATTCTTATTCTTTATCAGGATAATGATAAATTATATTTACCGGTTGATCGCATTGAAATGATCGGCAAGTATATTGGTGTAGACGGATACAAACCGATTCTTGATAAAATTGGGTCTAAAGCATGGATAAAATCAAAAGCTAGAGCAAAAGAAGAAGTTGAAAAACTGGCAGCCGATTTATTAAATCTTTATGCACGGCGAAAGGTGAATAAGGGATTTGCATTCAGCAAACCGGATAATTATTATAATGATTTTGAAGCGGCATTTGCCTATGAAGAAACCCGTGATCAGCTAAAGGTTATTGATGATGTGCTGTTAGATATGGAATCAAGTATTCCAATGGACAGGCTGGTCTGTGGAGATGTCGGGTATGGTAAAACAGAAGTTGCTGTCCGGGCAGCATTTAAAGCTGTAAATGACGGAAAACAAGTGGCGATTGTAGTGCCGACCACTATATTGGCAGAGCAACACCTTTTAACATTCCAAGAGCGGTTTGAGAATTATCCGGTCAATATTGAATGCTTATCAAGGTTTCGCAATAGAAAAGAACAGATAAGAATACTCAAGGCGATGAGCACAGGACGTGTGGATATTGTCATTGGAACCCACAGACTTTTACAAAGAGATATTGAATTTAAATCGTTGGGATTGCTGGTAATTGATGAAGAACAGCGATTTGGCGTGAAGCACAAGGAAGCGTTAAAAAAAAAGCGTAGCAGTGTGGATGTTCTTGCATTAACTGCGACGCCTATCCCCCGAACCCTTCACATGTCTTTAACCGGCATGAGGGACATCAGTATTATTACAACTCCGCCTGCAGACCGACAACCGATTGTTTCATATATTTCACCCTATGAAGATTCCATTATAAAAGATGCTATTACGAGAGAACTGTCACGAAAGGGTCAAATCTTTTTTGTTCATAATAACATCAAAACCATTTTTAAAATGGCACAAAATTTGGAAAAACTGGTCCCGGGAGCCAGGATCGGTGTGGCTCACGGCAGGCTTTCTGAAAATGACCTTGAAACGGTGATGTTTGAGTTTGTAAATTTTGAAATTGATGTTCTGGTATGCACAACGATTATCGAGTCCGGTCTTGATATCCCTTCGGCAAACACAATGATAATTAACAAGGCAGAGCGATTCGGATTGTCACAGATTTATCAGCTCAGGGGCCGAATCGGGCGGGGGGATCATCAGGCCTATGCATATCTGTTCATTTCCGATGAAAGCCGATTGACAAAGGATGCCAAAAAAAGGTTGTCTGCGTTGATGGAATATAAAGACTTGGGGTCAGGATTTCAGATCGCCATGAAGGATCTTCAAATCAGAGGAGCAGGTACAGCCCTCGGTGCATCTCAGTCCGGGCACATTGCAGCCGTCGGGTATGATATGTTTTTAAAATTGCTGGATCAAGCGGTTCATGATTTAAAAGGAGAAGAAATCATTGAGCCTTTGGAGCCTGAAATCAATGCGGCTATGTCTTCAGGGTTTGCCGATCATTATATTGAATCTGTTGAACAGCGGTTAACCCTATACAGAAGGCTTTCAAAGATTACAAAGGTTTCAGATATAACAGATATGCAAAAGGAACTTATAGACCGGTATGGCAAATTGCCTAAAGAGGCTGAAAATATGCTCTTAAAAATTATGCTGCGGGTTTATTGTATCCAGGCAGGAGTTCGCAGGCTTGATATTACACCCAATACCCTAACCCTTGCTTTTTCTGAAAAACACAGGAAGAAACCGCTGGATTCTTTGAATAATGCGTTAAAAGGTTTTGCCCCCTTTGAATTCATTAAAAAAGACAGCATTCGAATTCACTTAGGAAGAAAAAGAAATAATATTTCCAAGGCCCTTTTGGAAACCCGAAATATTCTTAAAGCAATCACCTGAATTAATCCTGAAATAAAATCTTTGAATCATGCAATAGTGTTAAGACTAAAATTATTTTTTAAGATATCCTTTTATATTTCTGAAATATTTAATATACTTAAATAAAATCTTTGAATCATGAGTAAAATTGGTTTTTTATGATCTCAATCTTTTAGGAAAGGTGAAATTATGAAAGCACACGTCAAAAAAGACTCCTTTTTTTTAAAAAAGTTTATTCAAAGGCTTAACTATGAAATGATTCCTCTTGAAATTATTGATACAAATGGTCATAAATATTCCACTGCCCAGAAAAATATTAAGCATAAACTTTTTATTCGAGACCGAAAATTTTTTAAAGCCCTGATCTCTCCTGATGCATTTTCTTTTGGGGAAGCTTATGTAAAAGGATATTTTGATATATCCGGCAGTATAAAAGAGCTGTATGAACTTGTCTGCGATAAGCTGCTGAACACTGATCAGCGAAAGAGAGGGCTTACATTTCTTTCCAGTTTTTTTATAAAATCAAGAGAAAAAGAGAAAGCAAATATTGCATACCACTACAATGTTTCCAGCGATTTTTATCAACTTTTTTTAGGAGAAACAATGGGATATACTTGTGGGTATTATGTAAGTGAAAATGCAACAATGGATAATGCCCAGAATGAAAAAATGGATATTATCTGCAGGAAATTAAGATTAAAAGAGGGCGAGAAACTTCTTGATATAGGATGTGGCTGGGGAAAGTTCGCTGTGTATGCAGCAAAACAGTATAATGTGAACGTCACCGGGATTACATTGAGCTTAGAACAGAAAAAATATGCTGAAAAGTGGATAGAAAATCAAGGACTTTCCCATAAAATAGACATAAAAATTTTAAATTACAGGGACCTTGGCTCCGACAGATTCGATAAAATTTCATGTGTGGGAATGTCAGAACATGTGGGAAAAGCCAATATGCTTAATTTTTTTAAAATTGTCCACAAAAGCCTTAAAAAAGGAGGACTTTTCCTGCAGCATACCATCACCACTAATACCAGTACAAAAAAAGGGCATGAGAATTCATTTTTGCTTAAATACATGTTCCCGGGTGGTGAATTGATGTTTGAGCATGATCTTGTGAGCCTGGCATCATCTTCCGGGTTTGAACTGCTGAATGCTGAGAATTTCAGAACCCATTATATGAAGACGTTAAATGACTGGATAGGCAGGATGGAAAAACGCAAAGGCAAATTATTGAAGATTGTTTCTGACAATGTCTATCGTATTTACCATGTTTTTTTTATCGGATCTTTGATTTCGTTTAAGTCAAAAGAAATTTCCTTATTTCAAAATCTTTTTTATAAGACCGACACGGATAACACCAGCACTGACACCTTTTTAAGCCCGTATTCTAAAAATGAAACACGACTTGCCTGATATAGATAAATTTGAACGGATTGTCTTTAAGAAAACGCACACATTGGATCTTCTTTTGTCTTTCTCATTAAAATTGATGCAAGCCAGACAAGTAGGTCTTTTGCTTGGAACCAACAAAACCCATTTTAAATTTTTACCCCCTGATAAATGGGACAGGGGCATCATGCATAAATTTAATGGAAAGGGTTTTGCCGGTCTGATTTTGAAATATTTCGGAACATTCATTGTAAAACACAGAGGATTGTCGCCTGTCAGACTGTATAAAGACACTCAATTTGGTGAGAAAAAGGAGAGCGAGGGTGTCATCTCTTTTGTTCTTAGAAAACATAAAGATTTTTATAAAAAAGGCGTTAAAGTCCTCCTTATTGATACCATACGGGAGGCATCAAATGATGATGAGAGTTATTCAAAGATTCCTATCCTTTCTTATAATGGTGATATTTTTAAATCCTTGCCGGATTTGAAAATTAATAATGCCATAGCCAAGCAATTCAAAGCAAAAAATTTTGTTTCTGCCTATGTTCCGGATTATGGTGCCATCGTTTTTAACACTATTAATGAAAACTTTTTGCAAAAAACAGGAGAGAAATTCACCCACGAACTGGAACTGAAAAAAAGATTGAATATCTTAATTTCAGCCATTGAGATGGCATCTCTTGCCTATATCGGGTTTGCTAAAGGCAGACAGGCCGCGCATCTTATCTGGAGAAAAGAAAAAAGTCTTAGAAATACGGCACTGCAATTAAAAAACAAAAGGATCGAGTTGAATGTCCAGAAAGAATACCTGAGAGCCGTGGGGGCTGTAAATGAAAAGCAGCTCAACATGGAAGCTGTCAACATAACAGATGGTGTGTATGCTTTTATGGATATGGTGGGTTCAGCAACCATAAGAAACAAGTTTAGTCCCCGGGATTATTTTTTTATATTGAACCTGTGTCACCAGATAGCTGCTAATAATGCAAATCGTTATTCATGCCGGATAGATAATTTTATTGGTGATTCTGTTTTTATCCAAAACGTTTCTCTCTTTGATGATGAAAAAAATCATATTTCTACGGGAACGCATGAAAGGATCATGTTGATGGTTTTTACGCTGGCCTCCATCTTTAATGAAATACATTTACTGAAAACAGGACAGCATGATATGGATACGGCAGGACGGGTGAAAGAATTGATTGATAAAGCACAAGCCAATATCAATTTCAGGGCAGGAATGGAAGTTGGCACAGCATTGATTGGCCCCCTGGGAAGTCGGAAGAGAAGAATTGTAACCGCTATCGGTAAAGCCGTAGATGATGCGTCAAGACTGGAAAGCAGCGGCATCCAGGAAGGGATTCACATTAGCGAGACTCTAATGGACAGATTAAAGGATGCCTGTATTACAAGAGACACAAGAACCCTCTGGCAAATCATTTGTAAAACAAAGGGCATGAACGGATCAGATAATTTTGACAGCTTGAGTTTTTTTGATTGTTATAAGAAAGTGTTCGGATTTAGAAAAAACGTTATTACTCAAAGGACAAACGTCTCTTACAAAGAGTTTTCAAAAGACATTACGTATTGGATCAAATGTATCCCTGATTCAGATGATTGGGATTAAGCGGTTATAAGTAACAGTAATAGCCAAAGGAGGATATGGATGTTTGCTATTGACAAGACCATTATGCTGTTGATTGATGTTCAGGGGCAGTTGTCCCAATTGATGTACGAAAAAGAAAAATTGTTTAGGTCACTTGGAACTCTGATTCAAGGCATGAAAATTCTTGAAGTGCCAATTATCTGGATGGAACAGATCCCAAAGAATTTAGGGCCGACAACAGAAGTGGTTTCAAAATATCTGACAGGGGAAGGCCCCATTGAGAAATTTTCTTTCTCATGCTGTGATGAGCCTCAATTTATGGATAAATTCAAAAAAGCCGGAAGGACCCAGGTGCTTTTGACCGGGATTGAAACCCATATTTGTGTTTTCCAGACTGGACATGATTTGATTCAACAAGGTTGTGAGGTTCAGGTGGTATCGGATTGCGTGTCTTCCAGAACCAAAGAGAATAATGAGATTGGTATTCAAAGAATCGTTCAGTCAGGCGGTCAGGTTACCTGTGTTGAAATGATATTTTTTGAATTGTTGAAAGCAGCACAGGGGGATAAATTTAAACAGATAATTAAATTGATCAAATAGAGAGGCACCCATCTGAAAATTTTACATATTTTGGCGTAAATTTAAAATAGCATCCGTATAATTTTTAGTGTTAAAAATGGCAGATCCGGCGACAAAGGAAGTTGCCCCTGCCATGGAAACTGATTTAATGGTTTCTTTATTGATGCCGCCATCCAC
>JAFCZY010000003.1 GCA_019314105.1 Deltaproteobacteria bacterium | reverse complement strand
GGGCAGACCCGCCCTAAAACTCCCGGCAACGGGAGCTGTTCCATAATAATTTCCAATGATTCTTTATATTTGCCCGCTTTGACCATCTGGACGTACCCTTGCACATTCAATCCGGCAGGACATGTCAAACGGCACGGAGCCTTGTCTTTTTTTTCTATGGCAAACCCTGACGGCATTGCCTGGGGATACAGCTTGAATGCAGCTTTCCTGTCTCGAAGCGCTTCATCAAACTGACTGGGAAGCTCCACGGGACACACCTCGGAGCACTCTCCGCAGGCCGTACATTTATCAAGATCAATAAATCTTGGTTTTTCTTTTAATTTAACCGTAAAATTCCCTTCTTCTCCCGCGACGTCTTCAACTTCAGTCATGGTTAAAAGCTCAATATTAAGATGACGCCCTGCTTCAACCAGTTTCGGGGATATGATACACATTGAGCAGTCGTTTGTGGGAAAGGTCTTGTCCAGTTGCGCCATTGTCCCGCCAATGGCGGTATTTTTATCTACGAGATATACAAAATATCCTGAATCAGCCAGATCCAGGGATGCCTGAATACCCGCAATGCCGGCACCGACGACCATTACCGACCCTTCACCTTTTCTGATACCTTTTTCGGCCATTTGGAACCCTCCTTTTATAGTCCCACTTCAGCCAGATCCGGCCCAAGATAGGTTCGTTCTTCCTCACCCAGTACGCCCATGGCAAGGCAGATGATTGTCCATAAATGAACCACATGATACTTGCCGCCATAGTATTCGCCAATATCTTCAATCTGACCGTGACAATTATGGCAGGGTGCGATCACATAAGTCGCACCCGTTGCCGCAAGCTGGTTGAATTTTGTTCTGCCATAGGCCCTTCTCTGATCAGGAAATCCAGCCTGCAACGCACCGCCGCCACCACCGCAGCAATAGTTGTTATCCCGGTTAGGAACCGTATCAATAAAATTTTCTTCGCCCACAACGGTTTTAATAACAAACCTTAAATCATCTACAATCTTATTGGACCCGCTTTTTCTTCCGATATTGCAGGGGTCCTGCACTGTAAACTTGGCTTTGATATCTTTGTTCCAGTCAGAGTTGACTTTGAGTTTACCTTCTTTAATCCACTGGGCATACAGCTCAATGATGGTGATCAGTTCAAACTTGTGAGGTATCTTAAATTTTCGCAACCCTTCCAGGATCGCAAAATAGGAGTGGCCTCACTCGGTATTGACCACAATGGGACTTTTTAAATTATTGTCTACATGGTGAGCGAATTCCTCTATAATATATTTCCATCCCTCATTATCAGCCATGAACATGCAATAATTTTCTCCGGCCCACATTACGGATGGATACGTCCAGTCCGCACCTACTGTGTGAAGAATTTTCCATAAAGGTCCCATTTCTTCGGGCTCGGTAACCGGTTCCCTGGAATTCTGGTTCAATACCATTGTGGCACCAACCCTGTCCACTGAGACCTGTAATTCCTCAAATCCCGGATGATCTTCCCTGATTTCCTCGGCCACATCCAATACCGTAAATTCAAAATCATCCTTTGCAGCCCCCATGGCACTGCCGGTTCGAATATGTTGATCACATGACCCCAGAATACCTTTGGGACGTTTTCCCCTGGGAACGTTTGCACGCAGATTAAAAATCAGCGCCGGGATATTAATTTTCATGGGACAGGCTGCCACGCATCGCCCACACATACTGCAAACCCATTTCCAGTTTGTTTTCAGTACTTCATCATCCAACCCTAAATTTAACATTCTAATAAGCTTTCGAGGATCCATATCAAACAATTCCGAGGCAGCACATCCTCCCGTGCAGGTTCCGCATGTCAGGCAAAGATCAAAATTTGCATCCGGCACTTTTGCGAGAACCTCATCTTTAAACTCAATGTCAAGTTCATCAATTTTAATCGCCTCTGCCATTTTAAAATTCTCCCTTATCTTAATTTGGCTGTATTCATATATTCCACCAGGTTATCGACACCGCCAATAGTAATGATATGAACCCCCTGGCAGATATCTTTCAGGCTGTTAACCGTATCGGCAAAAAGCTCCATACTTGCTTTCTTTTTATTGGGTGCTTTCATCAATTTTTGAATGACCCATTCAGGGACAAGCCCGGATTTAAAATGGCGATTCAAAAATTTGCCCATCCCTGCTGTCCTCAAAATCATAACTTCAGCAATAACAGGGACACGAAAAGGCTCAACCTGCTTCATGAACCTGGCAAACTGATCAATATCAAAAATAGGGGTTGTCAAAAAATATCCTGTGCCCACATTCATCATATCTTCCATTTCTTCCATGCCGCGCTTGGGCATGTTTTTCCCCCAGGGTGTTTCAATGCCGGAACCCAGAACAAAATCCATCTTGTTTTCAAGCTCTTTTCCTTCAATTGTCACCCCTTGTTTCAAATGATCCATAACCGATGCCAGTTTGCCTGAATCTACATGAAAAAACATGGATTCCTGAAGCGTATCCCCGGAAATCCTGTAATCTTCCGTAAAAACCAGAAGATTTTCCACACCAGTCTCATGGGCAAGGGCCAGATCTTTTTGCAATTGGAATCTATTTTTATCTCTTGTAGTGGTTTGGTAAATCGCATTCAAATTATTCTCTTTTAAAAGACCGCAGGTTTTGATGGTGTCACTCTTCTATTTCCGAAACAGATACCCCGTCCACACGGCCTTTTACCCTGCTAAGGCTATCAATAATAGCCTCGGGTTCTTCATCACCGAGGGGTACCTGTACTTCGGATGTTACAACAAATCTCTTTTTTTCCAAAGATTCCTTTAAATTCATGATTTGCCTCCTTCCTATTTTAATCCCAATAAGTTGGCCACTTCATCCTTGAGCTGGGACAGGGGCAATGGCTTTGATAAACAGATATCCGCACCATATTCTTTCATCTGCGCAAACTTATCATCATCCAGATATGCGGATAATACGATAATTTTAGTGTCTTTTGTTTTCTCGTTGGTTTTAATTTTTTTACAGACTTCATAGCCTTTAATATCCGGCATCATAATATCCAGAATCAAAAGATCAGGATGGAAATGACTTACCTGAAGCCCGGCTTCGAAGCCATCCGAAGCGGAAAGAACCTCATAATCAAATTCATCTTCCTCCAGCGCCTGTACAATTGATTCAACAATGATCATGTCATCATCTACGACCAGAATCTTTTTTCTGGCACCTTCATCCTTTTCTTCAGGAATCGGGATTCCCTGGCTTCGCATAAATGTCTCAAGATCAGATTTTTTTATCCTGCGATGGCCGCCAACAGTCCGATACGCTTTAATATGACCGGCCTCCACCCAATTGATAATGGTTTTAGACGAAACATTGCAGTATTTGCTTGCGGTGAATACAGTCAACGTGTCTTCCATAGCACCTCCTTTTTTAGGGATTTCATAACTTTAGTTATTATAGTTATTCTATATAATATATCTTGTCAAGTGAAAAAAAATAAATAGAATAACTATAATAACTATTCCTACAATATAGAACAACTCCCCTACCACAGAACGGCTTGAAGCATCGTAACGACTACCACCCTATACAATGACGATATGGATCAAATAGAATTTTATTTTTTAAAACTTATTTACCGACAATGGGAAGCATAATGGAAAATTTTGTCCATTGTCCTTCCTGGGATTCAACTGTAATATCCCCGTCATGATCCTTGATAAAGCCATAACAGACAGAAAGCCCCAAACCAACGCCCTGAACGCTCTCTTTTTTGGTGGTGAAAAAAGAATCAAAAATCTTTTTCATATGTTCGGGTTTTATACCCGTCCCCGTATCCTTGATAATGATATAAAGCTTTCCTGAAATAACCCGGGTGGATATCTCAAGGTTGCCGCCATCCGGCATGGCATATATGGCATTGGAAAACATATTGATAAAGACCTGACGCAATTGATCCCTGGAGGCAAAAATATTCCCTGGATTTTCCACAAGATCAAATATAACTTTTATACTGTTTTCTCTGAACCGTTTTTCATATAGCAGCATCAACTCATCAAGGATCACGTTGATATTTATCTTGCTGCGCTTATCCTGATCCGGCTTTGAAAACGACAGCATTTTTTTCAGCATGTCCGCCAGGCGTTCAATCTCGGACAAAGACATATCCAGAAGTTTCCGTCTTTTATTCTCAGGAGGAATTTCGGTTTTCATCAATTCAAGGGTATTCATAATACCAAACAGCGGATTGTTCATTTCATGTGCGATCTGAGACGTAAGCCTTCCCATGGCAGCCAGTTTTTCTGACTGAAGCAGATGTTGTCTTGCTGCACTGAGGTCTCTTTCGATCTGAAGACGTTCCTTTAAATCAACAAACAACCCAACCGTTGCCAGCTCATTGCCTTTTTCATCATAAAGGATACTGGCGGAGAGGTTGCCTTCAACCAGCTCACCGTCATCCTTTTTAAAATTCAATGAATAGGAATTCAACTTACCTTTCCCCCCGAACTTTTCATCCCTCATCATTTCCGTAATCTTTTCCACCACGTTTTTTGAAAAAATCTGCTGAATACTCATTTTCCCAATCACCTGGGCGGATTTAACCCCGAAGATTTCTTCAGCGCCCTGATTCCACAATTTGATAATCCCTCTCATATCCATTACCATAATAGCATTGGGAGAATGTGAAATAATTTTATCCAGAAAATCATGGGCTTCTTTTATCTGGTTTTCATTTTTTTTTCTTCGGGTCTGATCGACGACAATCCCTTCATAACCAAGGATCACTCCTTTGGGATCATACCGGACATTACTGGTCAAAAGAATATGAAGGATATGCCCGTCCCGTCTTCTCCACTTTACTTCATAATCGACAACCCGACCTTTTTTTTCTATAATGTCAGTGTACTTCCGCCTGTCATCAGGGCTTAAATAAACATCTTTTGCAAGATCAAGCGAAAGGAATTCTTCTTTATCCTGATACCCAAGCATTTTTAACAACGCGGGATTAACGTCTAAAAATCGCCCTTTTTTACTGCTGACAAACACCCCGCATCCAGCGTGGGTAAAAAGTCTTTGATAACTTGCTTTAGAGGCTTTTAGCTTCTCCTCCTGCAGTACATTGTGAGTGATATCTCGGTATATGGAAAGTTTTGATTTGCTTCCGTCCTGATTGACCACCGGAAGCTCTGACAGAACAAATATTTTATCAAGGGCTTCAATATAGACCTCACTGTGATGCGTTTCATTATTAATAAAAACCTCATCATATTTACACCAGTCGCAAGGGGTAGCAGATCCGATCAATACGTCATGACATTTCTTCCCGACCCCTTCGCCAAACAATTCTTTCATGAATTTATTCATGTATTCAACAGTATAATCCTCATTAATGATATAAATACCATCTTCAAAAACATCCAGTGCATTCAGGAGTCTCGGAGTGTGAGCAGCCATAGCATATCTCCTTTAAAATAAAAAAACTCCTTTAAAATAAAAAAATTATACCTGATTAAATACTTGCCCCCCTGTCCTTTGTCAAGATCAGGTATCTTGATCAACCCTCAAGAAGGCTCTTGACACTTTGAATCAAGGAACCGTATATAAATGCTGTTATTTGATACTATCATATCTGAAACTGATTAAAAAAAAGGAGTATGAATGCAAGATCATTATATCCCTGAAAATAAATTCCCCATTGAAATTGATAAAAATATTTTTATATTAGGCAATTATTTTTTCAACCTGTTTTTGATTGTCGGCAGCAACCATTCCGCACTGTTTGAAGTGGGTATCTCCGGCATCGTTGATACGGTGATCAAGCAATTGGAACAGCTTGATATCCATCCGGATTTTATCATTTCCTCTCATCCCCATTCCGATCATATTACAGGGTTACCAGGCCTTGTCAAAAGATATCCCAAGGCCCGAATTATCACAGCAGCCGGTGCAAAAAAATTTATTGAGCATCCCAAAGCCGGTCCTTTGCTGTTCAAAGAAGACCTGTTCATGTCAAAAAGCCTGACAGACTATCATATCACTCCCGGCAGACCTTCATTGGAAAAAATTCCAGACCTTACCGGCTCAATGGTTGTTAACGACAAACAATCCATAGACCTTGGCCACATCACATTGGATCTGATTAAAATTGACGGTCATTCCCCAGGAAATCTGATCGGCGTTTTAACTGAAAAAAAAATCATGTTCTGCTCCGACAGCCTCGGGTTTCATTATCCCGGCAGAGGGTATCTCCCATTATTTTTCACCCATGCGGATGCGTATCTTTCAACCCTTAATTTTATCAAGGAATTCACCCCTTCCATTATCTGCCCTGCGCATCAAGGCCCTTTGTCAGGAGAGGCTGCGATCACCGGCATTCAAGAATCTCTGGAAATTACCCTTAACACCATTAAACACATAAAATCATCCTCTCTTTCTGACGAAGCACTTGCCAGGAACATCTTTAAAAAAAGCTATAAAGATGAATTCACCCTTTACACAGTAGATAATATTAAAAACTGTGCCAATCTGATTGTAAAAAGGGCAAAAGAATCTAAAATAAACTTTGATTAATGCACTGAAATATAAGTTCATCATATGGTGTTTGGTCTTGATGACGCTACTTTTTATCATACCCGCTTCTCAATTGCGGTTAGATACTTCCGGTGTTTCTTTCGATATAACTGATTCAAAAGAATACAAAGAATATCTGTCATTCATTGAGTCTTTTGGGACAGATGATTACATCGTCTTAGCGGTTAAAAACAGCCTATCTATTACTGATCCTGAACTAAAAAAAAGAGTTAATAGCGTTAACAAAGAACTCAATGCCATAGATTCTATTTTAAAAGTTATTGATCTTGGGACAATGGAATCCTCTGTTTTATCCAGGCTCACCCGTAATTTCTGGAACAAAGAAGCCCTTTCCGACGCCCTGCATACCATTCCCGGACTCAGCCGGTTAATCTCCAAAGACATGAAAACCCTCGCATTTATTGTAAAAATTGATAATGAAAAACTCAATGGGTTTCAGTTGGAAAAAAAACTCAAGCAAATGAAACAAATTGTTACCACTGCTTTTCCTGAATATCCCCATTGCTATGCCACAGGGATTCCTGTCCTAAGAGCTGCTTTTGAACGATATAATCTTATGAACGCTCTTGTTTTCGGATCGCTCGGTCTAGTATTCGGTACCCTGATCGCTTTTTATCTTTTTAAAACCATGAAAGCCGGAATAATGGTCATATTGACAAGTTTAGGATCTTTGATATGGACATTGGGAATCATGGGTATTTTTAAAATCGACTTAAATCTTGCGACAGGATTAAGTTTTGGGTTTATCCTTATTGCTTCTACAACAACCGTTTTTCATATTGTCTCAAAATATGTTCAATTATTAAAAAATAACTCAAAAGATATTGCACTGCAAAGGACATTTAAAATAATCATACGCCCTTGTTTTATGTGTGCTTTAACCACATCAGCCGGATTTCTGAGTTTGACAATGAGCCCTGTTAAAATGGTTTGCCAGGCCGGCATTATTATTTCCATTGGCGTAATGATAGCTTTTTTATTGGCGTTAGCGGTCACCTCCGTTTGTCTGCCAAGATATTTTATATCGAATACGATACTCCATTCTAAAATAAAACGGGATTTCGCCAATCAGATTATTAAAAAGTATTTAACGATAGGCTTTAAAAAACCTGGCAGAGTAGTATTCGGAGGAATTTTATTTTTCATTATCATGGTATCAGGAATTCCTAAAATTCAAGCTGTAAAACATTTAACAAATCCTGTTATGAAGCACACGCAAGAAGCTAAAGACATGAGTTTTATTGAACAGCAGATATCTACGGGGTATTCTTTTTCCATTATTTTAAAATCCCTTGGCAAAAAAGTTGAGGATAGAGAATTCTGGTACACGCTTTATCAATTCGAAAACAAATTAAAGGCTATCCATGGTATTCAAAGCGTTGAATCATTGACCCCTCTTGTCTTTCGTCTATCCCTCAGATTGTCTCCTATTGGGGTGATGCCGGAATTTGTATTTCAGCAACTGGTGTCCAAAAACTTTGAAGAGGATATGACAAGATCCTATTTTGATCCAATTTCAAAAAATCTTAGATTAATTATCCATATAAAAAATCATTCATCAAATCAAATAGAAACTATCTTGAAACAGGTTGAACATGAGATGGGGCACACCTTTGGCCAAGAAATAGAAACCACTCTATCCGGCCAATTGATCATGCTTAGGTCACAAGCCACAGATCTGATCTCATCCCAACTAAAAACATTGTTTTGGGCACTGTTTATTATTACCATATTAATGATGATTCAACTTAAATCTTTTATTCTTGGGTTGCTCAGTTTAATTCCCAATCTATTTCCCCTTGTCACAATTTTTGGAATAATGGGTTGGTTTCACATCCCCCTTGATCCATTAACCATATTTGCCGCTGTAATCTCTTTTGGATTATCAGTGGATGACTCCATTCATTACCTGACAGAATTAAAAAGAGAAATGATATATTCAAAAAAGGATTACACTCTTCATAAATGTTTATTAACCGCCTACCACAAAACATCCCGGGCGCTTGTTTCAACGACGGCTGTCCTTTTCTTATCTGCTTCAGGGTTGCTTTTTTCTTCATTCCAGCATGTTTTTTCTCTGGGCCTGTTAATTTCTTCAGCATCAATTGCTGCGCTGGCTGGTGATCTTATCATTATGCCCGCTATGATTATAACCTATAAGCCACTGTCTTCTCTGCTATCCTCTAACCTTAAAAACACGAAACAAAGGAATTGAAACCCCCTATGATGCGTCTCTTTTATGACTTTTTAAATAAAAAAAACCGATATCATTTTAACAATTCCTGGAATATTAATGCACCAGTAGAATTAATCTGGAATGAATTGATCAACTATAAACAATGGCCTTTGGAATGTGATGGATTAGGAAAAATTGAACAGCTTGATGACGCTGATCATCTTAAAATAGGAAATACCATAAGATCTACATGGAAAGGCCCTCTCCCCTACAGTATTACGTTTGATTCCGTCATAACAGACTTGACGGAATGCTCAGTTATATCCTTTACTGTAACAGGTGATCTGCAGGGAGAAGGGATTTGTTCCTTTCTGCCGTCTCAACAGAACACGACCATTAATTTCAACTGGGACGTTTCCCCCACTCAATTATGGATAAAGATGAGTTCTCCATTTGCAAGAACGCTTTTCATAGAAAACCATGATTATATAATGGAACAAATCATTTCGCGATTTACGCACATGGTTACCCCAAAAATCCCCTCATGGGTTCCGACGGATATTTGAGTGTCCATTCTCACACTTAAAAATTTTTCTGCTCAAGCGGTGTAAATATGTGATATATGATTAATAAAATTAGGGCTTAATTTTTCTGTCGGCTGACCA
Organism: Deltaproteobacteria bacterium; assembly: GCA_019314105.1. GTDB lineage: Bacteria > Desulfobacterota > Desulfobacteria > Desulfobacterales > Desulfobacteraceae > Desulfobacula. Next base: position 13,847 of record JAFCZY010000003.1, on the reverse strand, counting down.
AACAATGGGGTCCACCGTAGGTTTAAAAAAACTAAATACGGCTTTAATTATTAAGCTATGAAAAAGGAGAAAACATGTCTGAAACAAAAACCGATAATACTCAAATTGCTCTTGTAACAGGCGCCAGCAGAGGGATTGGAAAAGCAATCGCCACGGCACTTGCTGAAACCGGCCGGTTTGTATATCTAAATTTCAATTCAAGCCGAGAAAAAGCAGAAACTGTTTTAAAAGAGATTATCAGCAACGGTGGAAAAGGTGCTCTTCTTCAGTTTGATGTCACCAACCGGGAAGAATCGGAAACCGCCATCCAAAAAATCATTTCAAAAAAAGGAAAAATAGATATCCTGATCAATAATGCCGGTATCAGGGATGATATGCTCATGGTCCGGATGAAAAAAGAAAATTGGCAATCCGTTATAGATACGAATCTGACCGGGTTTTTTAATGTCACACGACTTGCCGTTAAAAATATGTTGTCAAAACGGTTTGGAAGAATTATCAATGTATCTTCAACATCAGGTCAGACAGGACAAGCTGGGCAGGTAAACTACTCTGCATCAAAAGCCGGCCTTATCGGCGCCACCAAAGCCCTTGCCCGGGAGATTGCAAAGAGAAACATCACTGTAAATGCAGTAGCACCGGGATTTATAGAAACCGAGATGATTGACGGACTGCCGGTAGAGGAAATAAAAAAAACAATACCAGCAGGCAGGTTTGGCACGCCTTCTGAGGTTGCCGCAACCATTCTTTTTTTATGTTCAAAAGAGGCGGGATATATTACCGGACAAGTGATTGGTATTAATGGCGGAATTCTGTAAAATATCACTTAAACTTCAGTTCCCTCATCGTCGGGCTTTTCTCAGGGTTAAATAAATATTACCCATAAAAATCAGGAATGCCCCTGTCCATCCGGAAACGGAAAGAGCCGGGTCCATTGCAAGAACAGGCCCTAACAGAGCAGCCAGCAGAATCCGCGTTGAAGAGATAATGCTCCCTTCAATCGCGGTCACATATTTAAAACCAAGGGTGATCAGATATTGCCCCACAATGGCAGAGAATGAACAGAAAAAAAGATAGCTCAATTCTGAGTATTGGGGCAGATGCATCTTATTAAAAAAGAAAATAAAAATTAGTATGGACCCAAGGCCAAACAAGAAAAACAAAATGGTTTCCGTATCATGCACCTGTCTTGAAAGGTTAAGATACATAATGGCAATCGCCGCGCTGATCCCGGATGCCAGCGCCCATAACGAATTCAAATGAAAACTCATTTCTCTAGGTGCCAGAATCAGCCAGACCCCTGCAAATGCAAAAACAACAATAAGGATGGCAATGGCATCCCGCTGTTCCTTTAAAAAAATCCATGAAAAAATGGCGATAAACAACGGATAGGTCATATTTAAAATATTGGCCTGGGCCACCGATGTTAAATCCACCCCTTTAAAAAAACAGTACACTGCCACACAATTGGCAACCGTCCTGCCAATCAGATATCGTTTTTTTTTAACTCTGATTTTCTTCTTTTTAATGGCCATCAAAATCGATATGCTGATAAATCCCAATAGAAACCTTGCAAATACAAAAGAAGCTGTATCGATCTGCAACCCGTTGATCCGTGCCCATTTGATAATGACTGTGGCCAGATAAAAAAAGAAGGCCGATCCAAAAACACAGAGGCATCCAAGCAATACTTTTAAATCAACAGGAAAAATCATCACCCGAGGTTTTTATTTCCCCAAATAACATTATTAAGGATTTCCTTAAAATAGGAGGTGGTATTCTCAAATTTGATGGCGATCCCGGTTTCCGCCACTCTGACAATACTTCCCTCGAGTTTGAACGGCCTGCCAACCCCTGAAACAGAAAAAACGACCCGCACGCTTTTATTGATTTCAAACTTCCCTGACGCATTGATGAAAACACCGTTGGCGCTGATATCACCGATATCGGTCTGAATGACCCTGTCACCGACTACAACATCAATATCCGCTTTAATTTTCAGGCGTCGAAATTCTCTTCGTTTCCCGGCTTGCAACGTTCTAAGAGTCCCCAGAATCTCTTTTTGCTGATCCTGGGTAAGATTATGAACTCTCTTGATAATTTCATCCAACATTTTCATATTCATTTCCATTGTTGGTTTATAGCCATTATCCTGTGTTAAAATATAAATTTTCTATAACCCATTTAAAGTGCTTTAGCAAGGTCATTCCCAGATTCACCAGATTTTTGTATTCCATCTATCCTAATTCGTGATTTATTATCAGACAGATGTCTTAAATTTAAAATTGCCAATTGCCTTTGAAATTGTTAGGCTTTAGTAATAATCTATGCTGCCTTGGAGCTGCCTTGGGTTTAACGGTTTAAAAAGAGAAAAAATGGAAGAAAACACCCCTGCATTTAACAAAGAAATCATTTCTTTACGGACCCATATTGATCACATTGATTCACAGATACTTTCCCTTCTTGCTCAACGCCAGGCCCAGGTTGAAAAAGTGGTCAAATTAAAGAAAAAACACTATATTCCCGTGTATCATCCTGCAAGGGAGGAAGATCTGATCTCAAAACTTCGGACCCAGGCTGAAAAAGCGAATCTTGACCCAGATTTTATGGAAGACCTTTACCGGGTAATTTTAAGGCAATCACGCATCAAGCAGACCGACCAGATGGAGCATAAAGGCGTCAGGCCGAATGCCAAGATATTAATCATCGGCGGCGCCGGTCAGATGGGCCGTTTTTTTGCTTCACTCTTTCAAAAATCTGGGTATGAGGTCAGAATTCTCACAAAAGAAGGCTGGAACAAAGCAACAGAACTTTGCAAAAATATTGACCTCTGCATTCTCTCGGTTCCCATTGAAAAAACCGAAAATATTATTGAACAAATCGTGCCGTTTCTTGACCCCAAAACCCTTCTTGTGGATCTAACCAGTGTCAAATCAGAGCCATTGAAAAAAATGCTTGAATCCCATCCAGGCCCTGTAACAGGATTTCATCCTTTATTTGGCTCTACCACAACCTCCCTTGATAAACAAATCATTGTCGTCACTCCGGGAAGACATTCAGATCGCTGCCAGTGGCTGGTGGAACAACTCACCCTCTGGGGTGCTGTGATTGTTCAATCAAGCGCTGAAGAACATGACGAAATAATGGGATTTGTACAGGCATTACGTCACTTTGCCAGTTTCAGTTTCGGACAGTTTTTATATGAAAAGCATGCCCGCATTGAAGATACCCTTGAATTTTCAAGCCCGATTTATCGACTTGAACTGGGAATGGTGGGCAGACTGTTTGCCCAGGACGCTTCTCTTTATTCTGAAATTATTTTTGCAACAAAGGAACGACGACGTCTTTTAAAAGACTATATTGCGTCCCTGAGTAGCCATCTTGAAATGCTGGAAACCAATGACAAACAGCTTTTTATTGAAAAATTCGACCGGATTGCCCAATGGTTTGGCCCCTTCAGCGAACAGGCCATGCGTGAAAGCACCTTTTTGATCGATAAGTTGATTGAACGTTTTTAATACACTTTGGTTCCGCTTTTCCCATATTGTTTTAATTTCTTCAATAAGGTTTTTCTTGTAATACCAAGTCTCCTGGCTGTTTCACTCTTATTGCCATTGGCTGATTCAAGGGTGGAAAGAATGGCTTTTTCTTCTATTTTGGAAAGCCGGATATTTCCAAAATCCGTTCCGCCTTCGATTGTGCCAGCATCCTTTGCTTTGATGAACGAAAGGTCTTCGGTGCAGATATAATCGGATCTGGCAAGGACAACGCCTCTTTCCACACAATTCATCAATTCCCTGACATTGCCTTCCCATTCATACCGGATCATGGCATCCATGGCGTCAGGTGCAAATCCTTTGATATCCCGCTTGTTTTTCTTTGAAAACATTTCTAAAAAATACAAGGCAAGCATTGGGATATCTTCTTTCCTTTCCCTCAAGGCCGGGACCTCGACACTGACAACATTCAACCGATAATATAAATCCTGACGAAAATTCCCCTGTTCGGACAATAATTTTAACTCCTTGTTCGTTGCAGCAATAATCCTCACATCGGTCTTAATATTTTGATCACTTCCCACAGGGGTGATTTCTTTTTCCTGAATCACCCTCAACAGCTTTACCTGCATGGCAAGACTCATTTCACCGATTTCATCCAATAAAATACTGCCCTTGTCTGCCAGTAAAAATTTTCCTTTCCTTTTTTTGTCTGCACCCGTAAACGCTCCTTTTTCGTGACCGAAAAGTTCAGACTCAAGCAGGGTTTCTGTAATCGCAGCACAATTAATCCTTACAAACGGGTGATCTTTTCGTGAAGAATTAAAATGAATGGCCGATGACACCAATTCCTTACCGGTTCCCGATTCTCCCATTACCAGAACGGTGGCATCTGTCGGTGCCACCATGTGAATGGTGTCCAGCAAAGAGAGTATGGCAGGACTTTTCCCGATGATGTCATGGGCAAGGGACTTTTCCTTTAACCGGGTCTTCAAATGTCGGTTTTCCGTTTTTAAAGAAATGCTTTCAAAGATACGCTCAATCGTCAGTTTCAGCTTATCAAAATCCAATGGTTTGGTCAGATAATCATAGGCGCCGATTTTCAAGGCCTTTACGGCTGTATGAACGGATGAGTAGGCCGTCATGATAATTACCGGCAAAGAAGGATTATAGGTTTTAATCAATTGTAATGCTTCCATTCCTGACATCTTCACCATTTTCATATCCATCAGAACCATATCAAAAGGCTGATCTTTTACCATTTCAACGGCAATGGTGCCATCATCTGCCAGATGAACGTCAATCCCCCAGTCTGCCATCAAGAGTTTGAGCATCCTGGCATGGGCTGCATCATCATCAACAACCAGTATTTTTTTCATTTATTTTTTATCCTTTTATGAAACCGGCAAATTAATAATAAAACAAGTGCCGTGGCCTTTTGTGCTTTCCACACGGATGCTGCCATTAAGGTTTTCAATAATCCTGTGAACAATTGAAAGCCCAAGCCCTGTACCACTGGGCCGGGTGGTAAAATAGGGATCAAAGATCAGGTCAAGGGATGCCTCGTCAATCCCCATGCCGTTATCCATGATTCTTATTTCAATTCGCCCGTCCTGCTCAGCATCCTGCACACAGATTTCTAATTTCCCTCTGTCTCCCAATGCCTCTATGGCATTAATATATAAATTTAAAAAAACTTGGTTCATCCGATCCGGGTCCGTGTGAATTACGGTTTTTTCTGTATCAATATTAACCTTTGTTTCAATTGTCTTCTGATCCAGATCATGGTGAACAAGTCTTAAGGAATGGGTAATCAACTCATTGATATCCACTTGTTTTTTTTCAATCGCCATGGGTTTTGAAAACTCGAGTAACTGGGTAACGGATCGGTTGATACGTTCCACCTCCTTGACCATAATCCGGGCGGTTTCCTTATCCGCAGCATTATCTTCATACCGTTTGCCAAAATAAGTTGCAAACCCTTTAATGGAACTCAAGGGATTTCTGATCTCATGGGCAACCCCTGCTGCAAGCTTTCCGATGGCTGCAAGCCGCTTATTTGTCTCCACCTGTTTTTTAAGCGCTTTAATCTGGGTCAGATCCCTGAAAAGAAATAAAAACCCCATGATTTCATTTTCACTCTCCTTGATAGGGGATGCGATGATATCCAGCCGAACCTCATGGTCGGAAGCAACTGCAAGATTAATCTCCCGGTTTATAACCCCTTGAGATTTTTCCATTTCCTGTATCAATTCAACCATTTGCGGAAAGGGTTGCATCAGATCCCCTCCCAGGATATCTTTTGCTGCTTTATTCATGGAGGTCATTTCATGGTCAGGATTGATGGTAATCAATCCCGATGGCATGTTCTGGATCACATTATCGGAAAATGCCTTTACCTGTGTCAAGGATGCTTTTGCAGACCGGTACGCCTGGAAGACGAACAAGGCAACCATACCAACGCACCCCAATATAAAAAAAAGGATGCCCCGCCAGACCGTCTCTTTTAACAGCCTGTCCCGGGCAATCTCCTCCCTCTCCATGGAAAACCCGGCAAACATATAATGTTCCGCCATTTCAGACAATTTACCTTCCCGGCTTTGAAGGTAAGGCCGGCTCCAGTCCAGAATTCCCCTTTCAGTAGTCTGCCGATCTGACAAGCCCTCATCCCGTAGCATTGACATCCTATCCATCCGCATATGCCTGCGCATGGGTCTGGATCTGATCGGTACAAACCGCTTGAACACTTCAAAAATCTGCGTCTGATTTTTTTGCAGTCTTACCCTGTGATAGACCAAATCGGTATCTTCATTCATCTTTTCAGTCCCGGGCATGGCATCAAAAGTTAGTCCCACCATGGCGGCATCCGAGTGTGCCAGTATCCGACCATCCTTTGATGTAATCATCATATAGATAACTTCGGGCTGCAACGAGGTCTCCAGAAGCATGGCCTGGATTCTTTTTGCACCCCATCGCATGGTGAACATCCCTGTCCGGGTCCCCGCCTCAAATGTCCTGATTAACGAGGTTCCTTTTTCCAAAAGCCTCTGAGTAAAAAATTCCTTTTGTTTTTCAAGCCTGTCAAGGGTCATGACCGTAAAGATCGGCAAGAGGACCAATAAAACACCAATAAGAAATAAAGGGGATACCAATGGAAAATTATGTTTTTTCATTTTTTTCTTCTTTTTTATGCACGTTATATATTGGTCCTAATTACAAGCAAAAACAATACCATGGGGAGAATACCTTTATTTCAAGAGGCCATTGATTTTCAGGCATTATGATTCTGGATATTTTATACACACCTGGATACATTGCTCTGAGTAAAAAGTATACACTATCACAGATTTAATAACAATGCTTTATTATTGCATAATTTTAAATATATATTGAAAATTCAATATGTTGAAAAATATTTTTCCTCTTGGCACATCCTTTGCTATATCATGTTTCAACAGAACGATACAAAGTTCAATTAACCAACTAAACTTTAAATTGGAGATTATTATGAAAAAATCAATTATTATGATCAGTTCACTTCTTATGGTTGCACTTGTAGCAGGAAGCGTATTTGCATGGGGACAGGGCAGAGGCCGGGGAATGGGTTACAATTCTAATCAAGACTGTCCGCGATATGGAGGGCAAAGCGCCTTCAATGACTTATCCCAGGATCAGCGAGATGAACTGGGCAGCCTTCGCCAGGTATTTATTGATGACACCTATGAGGCCAGATCTGCAAAATTTGAAAAACGGCAAGAAATGAGAATGCTCATGGAAACATCCAACCCGGACAGGACCAAACTTGAAAAATTATCCCGGGAAATCACAGACCTGCAAAAACAGGTGAGAGACAAACGGATCGATTTTCAGTTGGGCGCAAAAAAAATCTCTCCTGAACTTGGTATGGGTGCGGGATTCGGTCAAGGCCGCGGCAAGTGGTCAGGAAGAGGCGGCCAGAGAGGGTTTCAGGGACAGGGAAACGGTTGTTATTATAACAACAATTAAACGGTAACCTGATTTGCTTTATAACCGCCCGGAATGGTGACATCATCCTTCCGGGCGGTTTGCTTATGCTTCCTCAAGTGTTACATAATTTTTCAACACGCCGATTTTATCAACTTTTGTTTCCAGCACATCCCCCGGGCTAAGGTAAACAGGCGGTTTCCGGGCAAACCCAACGCCACTTGGCGTACCGGTCAAGATAAGGGTTCCGGGCAACAAAGTGACTGACTCGGATAAATATGAAATAATTTGAGGCACTGAAAAAATCATATCATTGGTATTACTTTTCTGCATGGTATTACCATTTAATACACATTCAATATCAAGATTATTCGGATCCGTCAGCTCATCCGGTGTCACCATCCAGGGGCCAAAGGGACAGAAGGTATCAAAACTTTTACCCTTTATCCATTGACCACCGCCAGCATGCATCTGCCATCTTCTGGCAGAGATATCATTGGCACAGGTATATCCCAGGACATAATCAAGGGCATTTTCCGGCAAGACATTCTTTGCCTTCTTTTTTATGATCACAGCCAGTTCGACCTCATAATCCACTTCCGGGATCTTTACACAGGAGGGTGGAATTTTAATCTCATCCAGATGAGCTGCTGCCGCACTCAAATTTTTCATAAATACCACTGGATATTTTGGCAATTCCTTTCCGGTCTCTTTGGCATGGAGTCTATAATTTAGCCCGATACAAAAAATAACGCTGGGTAAAATCGGTGTTAAAATTTTTTTAACCGATTTTCTTTTCCCTGTATTAGAAAAATCAGTATAAATATCTCCTTCAAGAATAGATGCGCTGTCATCCTCAAAATCACACCCCGTATAGATTTTATTGTCATCACTTTCAAACCTTAGTATTTGCATGTTTATTTTCTCCTATCATTCATATATATATTAAAAATATTGTTTATTTTTTAATTGTATTAAAACCATTGCCACAAAAGGTCAAGGCCCTTTAACCCGTGAGCCGGAATTTGGAAAAATTATTGACAACTCTTTCTGCCAAGAAGGCAGATTTAATCATCCTTATTTTAACATCCCAAAACATTGAAACCCGTGTTGAACGAAAAAACAAATTATTTGATATCCTTGTAAATCATGAGGATATGGAAAAAGCCCGCATCATGATTGAGATCTATTATAAAGAAAATAAATTTTTCAGACTCAAACAGCAGTTACAGCAAATCCCCATATCCTCCTTTAAATCCTATACTGCTTTTTCCATCATGGGATTGTTCTGGCTTATCCATGCATTATGTCTTCACTATCATATTCACGAACACATGATACTCAAATATGGCGCCTCCGCCCTTTTTATCCTCCAGGGAGAAACCTATAGAGCTATTACCGCCCTGTTTTTACATGCAGATGCCCGGCATCTTGCAGGGAATATGGCCGGTATGCTTATATTCGGAGCACCCGTGATCACCTTGTCCGGATTTGGCACAGGATCCTTTATGTTGCTGTTTGCCGGCACCCTTGGTAATCTTATCAATGCCCATCTTCACAAAACTGCTCACCTTTCCATTGGCGCCTCAACCGCCATCATGGGAGCGGCAGGCCTTCTTGTGGCATTTCAGATGACGCAAAAGGCAAAACCATTTCGCTTCAACACGCTCATGCCCATATTTGCCGGTACTGTGCTGATCGCTATGTTCAGCCAGGGAGAAAATACAGATGTTATGGCCCATGTTTTTGGATTTTTCAGCGGACTTGGTTCCGGCATCATTTTCTTTCCCCTGAACAGGACGCTTCAATTCCCGAAAAAAGATCTGATTGCCCTTTTCATCACTATCTTTATTATTGCCCTCGCCATCATGGGAGCGGCTTGATCAGGAATTATTTAGAAAAGGCGATTTCCATTTCTTTTTGTCTTCTTTTCCAAATCATCCCACAAATTTTTCCTGTTTTGGTTTATTAACCCAAGCGCCTGGCCGGATTGCAGATGTTGGCAGTTTGTTCATTTTAATTGGTTTCATAAGTATTTCCCTTACCCGCCCCACACTAATTTTTCAAGAGGTAGGTGTCTCATTCATACTGTCACAGAGGGTTTATAAACTTATTTTTATAATGTTGACAAATGGTCGGATAACATTGACAATGGGGGTTGTTATGGTTGGTTTGCGTGATCGTGGAGAAGCTATTCGACAATTTATTATAAACAATGTTGAAGGTCATGCCAATGACATTGTTATAGTTACTGCTGATGAATTTGACATTTCTCGACAAGCAGTTAGTGTCCATATGAAAAGATTGGTTCAACAAAAGTCTATAATTGCAGAAGGAAATACCCGAAATAGAATTTACAAACTTCATCCGCTCGTTGAAGTTACAGAAAGTTTTGACTTGTTAGGTCTTGAAGAAGACCGGATTTGGCGTGATTTTGTAGCTTCTAAGCTTGGTGCCCTGCCAGACAATGTATTAGATATCTGGCATTATTGCTTCACGGAAATGCTAAATAATGCAATTGACCACTCACAAGGTAATCACGCAATAATTACGATTAAAAAAACACCTGTATCTTCAGAAATAATTATAACTGATGATGGGATAGGTATTTTCACCGGAATTTGCAACATACTTGAATTAAACGATGAACGTCATGCAGTTTTAGAACTATCGAAAGGGAAATTGACAACTGATCCCGGTTACCAGTTCCTCTAAAATTACATATCTATCCAAGTGCCCCTTATGGATAAAGATTCCCATCCTGGAATTTTGCATACATTCAATGATTTTAATCAGTCCCGATTCTGCTTTTAGATTTTTTAAAAAATCAAGTATGACAGTTCCAAAAGATTCTTTTTTAATCCCGACACAAAGGTCAAAAAATCCCCAGCATGAAAAACAAGACTGTGTAAGTGGACTTTTTGGAGGAAATGACGGCAAATAAATATCATCTGCCTGTTCAAGAGTATTTGTCAGTTTTGATATTGGTCCCATTATCAATTCCCGTTGTTTATCTGATAAGTCCCATCCAATCGTTTCCACATTCCTTCAAGTTTTTTATCCAGGATCTCAACCGCTTCATCATATTCATTCTGATTTATTTCACCGGTTTTTAGTTTCAATTGAATTAAATACAAGTCACTATCATACCATTTGTCCGGATCAAAATTATACGTTATGGCAGTTAAACCCACTTCATCTCAAAACGGTGTAAAAACTTCCTTCCCATTCCTGGCACCAAATAAAATTTGCGAAACTTTCCTTCCCTCCTCTGTGTCATGAAACCCTTTAATACGATTCCCATTATTTTGTCCTGGATTGAGTTCTGAATTGGATCGCAGCTTTCCAAAACATTTCCTGATTTCTGCTCGTTTCTCTTCAGATAGATACATGCATTCCTCTCATATATAATTATTTGATTTTAAATAATTAAAACCTTCATTCCTAACATTGATAAATTCAAAAAGAGTATGGGAATCACTATTAACATACAAGGAATCACAGCATGACAACATTGCTTTTAAATTCTTCTCACAAGTTTTTTGATTTACCAAATTTGCACAATTTAATTCCAATGGGATACCTGCTTTATTAGCCGTTAAAACAATCTCAATGATATCTTCTGTATTTAAATGGTCAGAAAATTGGTTAGAGCATAAATGACCTAATAATTTTATTTTAGATCCATGTCGGTTAATAGCGTTTAAATATCCTTTTTTGATCAACCTTATATTTCCGGCGTACATTTTCTCATGTGCTGACAATATTATGAATTCTGGAAAAATATTTTGAATATGGTTGCAAATATCACCATTCTCATTTAATAAATCTGCTTCCACACCAAAGATAACATGGACATCATTATGGATATTTTTCCATCTTCCTGATGAGACGATGCTGTAATGAGTATTAGCACTAAACTTATAGCTGTCGAGATATTCCTGGTTATGATCTGTAATAGCAATTTCTTGGTAGTTTAATTTCCCAGCCTGGATTACAATTTCATCTATTGAGTTCATTCCATCTGAGATAGTTGAAGAGTGTAGGTGATAATCTCCGGATATTTTGTTATTTATTATTTTCATGTTTAACCGGTGTGCTTTGTAAATTTTCAATACATTTCCGGATCTCGACCCGTTTCTCTTCAGATAGATACATGAAGATCTCCTTTTCAGGTTATGACGAATATGGAACTGAGTTTGTTATTGGTATATTGCACCTGGAGGGGAAGATTACAAGGCTAAAATCAAACAGATTCTTCCCCATTTCTTAATCGATAATTATGAAAATCGTATACTTATTATCCAATCAATTTTTCAACTGTATAATAAATACCCATAATTATATTCGTATAACTCTTTATGTAATTCCTTTGAAATAAAATAACTCTTTTAATATCAAACGCTTAAAAATATTTTTTATTAATTTTAAACCTCGGCATCCATGTTGCAATTATAATTTTACGAATTACAAATAAACGAAGGAGGACTTATGTCAAAATTTAAACATTTCAGCATATTATTTTTAATCGTGCTCCTTTCTTTAATATTATCAGGTTGCTTTTACGCAAGGGGATTCAATGGCGGCTATCATCATAGAAATTATCATTATAACTCATATAATGGTTCATATGACCAGAATTACCATAGGCATGACAATCATAGAAATTATGATAGAAAATATTACAGGAGATAACCATGTGGCACTCAATAAATTGGGGTGATGGATTTTGTAACGGAGCATCATTTTTTGGTTTTGGACACGGTTTTTTTGGATGGATATTCCCATTATTATTCTGGGGTTTGATCATCTATGGACTCATATCGATTATAAGACGGTTGATTTCCGGAAATCAATCTAAAAAAAAATGAAAGTGCTTTAGATATTTTAAAGAAACGATATGCTTCGGGAGAAATAAATGAACAAGAGTTTTCTGAAATGAAATCTGTTCTCGAAAGAAAATAAAAAAACTGTTGAATCCATTCCCTACTTTGATAAAGTGCGGTGAAAGATATTTGAAGTGAAACATAGGCATCTGATTCACAAATAAAGGACCAATATGCCCCCTAAAACTTTCAAATGCAAACAATGCGGTAACTGCTGTATCAACCTCAGCGATGCTTTTCAAACAAGTGTCAGTGATGAAGAAATTGCATTATGGGAAATGGAAGGACGATATGATATCCTTGAATGGGTGAACTCAATACCTCTTGGTGAAGATCATTATATTCATGATATTTGGATAAGTCCAAAAACAGGTGATGATGTGGGGAGGTGTCCATGGCTAAGGAAACTTCCAAAGCAAGATAAATACATTTGCCGGATTCATGATGTAAAACCAGAACATTGTCGAAATTATCCGAAATCAAGAGAGCATGCTGAAAAAACCGGGTGTAGAGGATTTGAGTAGATGTTGAAAGGTATTTTTTATCTATTCTTCTGCCTGAAGAATAAAATTATCCAGCTCATGAAAATCCCTTGGGTGAACTTGTTGCACATTTGCCGATACTGTTTCCCATAAAGCTTGATGCACTCATTTTTTTATTCACATCCTTACTTTTACACTCAGGACAGAAAACATCTTTTTCTTCCCCTATAAAAACCAGTCTTTCAAAATCTTTTTCGCATTTGTTGCATTTATATTCAAAAATAGGCATGGACCAATCCTTTTAAACCATAGTTTTTATTAAGTTTGTTAACTGGATAATAAGTATTTTTAATCTTTTATCAATAGAAGTTTTTGAGGACCTATATGCATCAAAGAGTTTGATCATTGATTTTATTGAAATAGTTTTAATAATCAAACTTTGGGTACAATTTTTTTTCGGATCGGATTTATTTTCAGATTTTGATTTTATATTTACTTGTCATATCCACTTATTTGTTACTCGTTGTATATTATTTGAAAAAAGGGGTTTAAACGCTGAAGGAATAATTTATTGCTTGAATTTCAAGAAGTCACTTATAATATTTTAAGTGAGAAGGGCGAGCACCAAGGTTAAATAATTGTTCCGTTTTTGATGGTGTAATAAGATCGATTGAGTTTCCTATATTCAAATGTTTCTCCAATATAATTTATAGCAAGTTTTTTAGATTTGGAATGAGGCTGTTCCATATATTGTAATTTCAAATCTGAAACTGTAAATCTATTCATACTATATCTGGTATCTTGCTAATTTATTAAAAACCCGGACTGGAGAAAGAAACGCTCGGTAATTTGTTGAATTTGACGCGTCTTTAATGATACCAAAATTAAAATTCTTCTTGGTTTTAGCTCAGGTGGAAGCACAAGGAATGCAGCTATTATTTCTCGAAAAGGTAGTAGAGAGATTTAATCATTATACATTATCAACCCAATCCGGGGATCTATCCGACCATTTAATTCGG
>JAFCZY010000142.1 GCA_019314105.1 Deltaproteobacteria bacterium | reverse complement strand
GATTTCATATTTTTTATAATGAAAGTGTTGTGCTCAACGGCGCTGCTGTTACCACAGTGATGCAGGCAGCCATGCCTGCTGTTGTGACAGTGGCGGCTTTTTATCTCTGGAAAGAAGAATTGACCCGGGCAAAAATGGTAAGCATGATCCTTATTTTCATGGGAACTGCCCTGGCTTCGGGTATCAATTTCTTTTCTTTAAAACAGACAAATACAGCGGGCCTAATGGCAGGGTTTATCGTGCCATTTCTTTATGCCGGCTGGATTCTTTGCGGTAAAAATATGGTGTCAAAATACGGCGCAACTGCCTGTCTTGCCATTGCCTTTGGTGTTGCATCCATCATATTGCTGCCTCTTCAGCCTTTTACAAGCCAGCCCTTTCCATTGAACTTGACAATGGTCTCTGCTTTTTGTGGATTGATCGCCATTTCCACTTTTGGCGCCTTTACCCTGTATCTTATGGGAATGAAATATATCCAAGCAGGGATTGCCAGTATTCTTTCCATGTCTGAGATTTTATTTGCAGGGGTCTATGCCTGGTTTCTATTGGGAGAACGACTCACACCCGTTCAGGGGGTGGGAACACTGCTTGTGATCACAGGGGTTGTCTGGCTTTCATACCGCCAGAGCAAATAGCAGGAAGTCTCCATGATATATAAACAATAAAATTTACAATGGACGATTTTTTTGGATTCAAATTTTTCGACATTTCCGTGCCCCTGCTACATTAAAAAATACGGATCTACATCCACAATCAGCTGGACCCCTGACTTGGGAGTTGCTTGCGGATGAGTCAAGAGAGATTTTACCAGATGGTTAACAAGGACTGAAGAAGGACTTTTCACAAGGATCTGCCACCTGAACCGTGACGAAATTTTTTGAATGGGCGCCTCAATAGGCCCTAGAATCTGGATCATGTTTTTGTGGTTTTTTTCATTTTCAAGCAGTGCCTTTAAAATCTCTGCTATATTGGCTGCATAGGCTTTTGCCTTTGCAAAATTGGTTCCGGATATTTTCAATTGAATCATTCGCGAAAAAGGCGGATATAACAATGCTTTTCTAAACGGGGATTCGTTTTGAAAAAACTCAAGAAAATCCTGTTTTTTAGCGGCTTCAATAATAAAATGATCGGGATTATAGGTTTGCATAATCACCTTTCCTTTACTTTTCCCTCTTCCTGCACGGCCGGCCACCTGGGCAAGAAGCTGAAAGGTTCGCTCACCCGCTCTGAAATCCGGAAGACTCAGGGATAAATCGGCGCAAATCACGCCCACCAGAGTGATGGAGGGAAAGTCATGACCTTTGGCAAGCATCTGGGTGCCCACAATAATATCCACATTCCGGTTCTTGATGCTTTTTAAGATTTTTATGGTAGACCCTTTCCGGGATGTCGAGTCCTGATCCATCCTGACAAGTCTGGCATCCGGGAACAGAGCTTTGAGCATGGATTCCACTTTTTCAGTACCAAACCCCAATGGTTTTATTTTTGAAGACCCGCACTCCGGGCATTTAACGGTTATGGGCCGAGCATACCCGCAAAGATGACATCGATATTCATTGTGGCCTTTATGAAGGGTCATGGTTATATCGCAATATTTACAAGACAAAGATTTCCCGCAATCCCTGCAAACCGGAAAAGTGGCAAACCCCCGTCTGTTCAAAAAAATTAATGCCTGGTTTCCTTTATCAAGGCAGGTTCTAATCTCTTTTGAAAGCTCCGGCGTTATGATCCTGTCATACCCCCGGACATCCTTATATTTTTTCAGATCCACAAGAGTTATCTCAGGCAATGGATGCCGGTTGATCCGTGTTTCAAGTTTTAATTCTTCGAACCTTTTTAAAACAACATTCTGATAGGATTGAACAGAAGGGGTTGCCGATCCCAGAATAACCGGGCAGTCATTCATTTTGCCGCGGACAACGGCAATATCTCTTGCATTGTATCTTAAACCGGTCTCCTGCTTGTAAGAGGTGTCATGCTCCTCATCCACAACAATGATCCCGATATTTTCAAACGGCGCAAAAACAGCAGACCTTGCTCCGATGACAATTTTTACTTTTTTTAAGGCAATTTTGCGCCACTGATCCAGCAGCTCTCCCTTGGTTAAGGCAGAATGAATTACGGCAATTTTTTCCCCAAATCTTGCCCTGAAGCGTCTTTCCGTCTGGGAAATCAGAGATATTTCCGGCACAAGCACAATGGCGCTTTTCCCCTTTTCGATCACATCCCATACCAGCCGCATATAAACTTCGGTCTTGCCCGAACCTGTTATGCCGGACAAAAGATAGGGCTTAAATCCCCGGTTCAAATTTTCCTGCACCTTATTGACCACGGCCTCCTGTTCTATTGTCAGGGTTGGCGGTGTATCCGGCTCTACAGGCTCTCCTAAAGGATCCCTGAAAACCTGCCGTTGAACAATCTGTATATATCCGGCCTTTGCCAGGGGCTTTATTAATGCCGGTGCCGTGGGAATATGCACTTTTAATCCGGTCAGGGAGATCTCTTTTGCCTCTTTTACCAGCAAAAGAAGTTTTTCTCGTTTTTTTGACATGCGAATGATCGTTTTCGGCTCATCGCTTTGAAGGATAAACTTTTCTTTTTTTACCGTTGCCCCGTCTTTTTTTAATACAGCTGAGACAATGATTAAATCTTCTTTTTCCATCCTGCGGATCAGGGCGTTGATAGTGGTATTTTTGCTGTTTTTTTTCAATTGTTTCAAGGTGCAGGCCCGACGTTGCAATATAAAATCAATCACCTGCTCCTCCCCAGGTGTAAGTCTGCCTGCATTCAACCGGTCCTGTCCGTGCTGTGTAACAAAAACACTTGAAACATCATGGCGGTCAAGGCCGGAAGGAAGTGCAGCTTTGATCACTTCTCCCAGAGGGTGAATATAATACCCGGCAATCCATTTGAAAAAAGATATTTCCGATTCCGGAAACAGGGGATGATCATCTAAAATATCAAGAATTTTTTTTGCCTTGAATCCTTTACAAGTTTCCTGTCCGGAAATAATATATCCGGTCACCCGTCTGTTTTTGAACGGGACCAGCACCCTCATTCCCGGGGACCAACATGCTTTCAGATGATCCGGAACCTTGTATGTATATGAGTTTATCACGGGAAGGGAAACTGCAACGGATATATAAGGTGTCTGAGTCATCTGCCCTTATTGCGCATAAAAAAGAAAATATTTCAATATAAGATTTCCATTGAAACTTAATTTACTTGACTAGCTCAAGTGATTTTAATAGTTTCCTAAGTGATATTTTTTATCCAGGGACACTTAGAAAAAAGGAGACAGCATGACAGTATTCGTAGCAGATCATCCTCTTATAAAACATAAATTAGGGTTAATGCGTCAAAAAGACATCAGCACAAAAGATTTCAGGGACCTGTCTTCGGAGGTTGCAAGACTTTTGACCTATGAAGCCACAAAAGACCTTGTCACGGAAAAAAAGGTGATCCAGGGGTGGGCGGGAAAAGTTGAAGTCGAAAAAATAAAAGGGAAAAAAATTACCGTTGTTCCCATTTTAAGAGCCGGGGTTGGAATGATGGATGGTGTATTTGATCTTATACCATCTGCCAAGGTCAGCGTGGTCGGATTTTACAGGAATGAAGAGACCTTAAAGCCGGTGCAGTATTATGTTAAAACCGCCAGTTCCATGGAAAAGAGAATTGCCTTGATCCTTGATCCCATGCTGGCAACAGGGGGAACCCTTATCGCTACTATTGACCTCTTAAAAAAAGCGGGATGCAAAACCATCAAAGGCCTTTTTCTGGTAGCAGCACCCGAAGGGATTGCAGCCGTAGAGCAAAAACATCCTGATGTGGATATTTATGTGGCCGGCGTTGACGAGTGTCTCAACGAAGTCGGCTATATATTGCCAGGTCTGGGGGATGCAGGGGATAAAATTTTTGGTACGAAATAAAAATAATTATTTAAAAAATATCGTCATTGTATGCGAACCATGTGGCTTCCAGGAAATCCTGGAAGCCACATGCGTTTTTATGAAATCAACACCGCCTTAAGAGGCTTCTTTCTGGTCTTTTCCGGGAAGCACCAGATTCAAGATAACGCCCATGATTGCTCCCAGGCCGATCCCCTTGAGATCGGTGACACCAACATTCAGGACCATGCCACCCAGACCGGTAACCATAATGATGGCCACAATGATCATGTTGCGAGGCTCCATGAGATCTACCTGAGCCCTGACCAGCGTACTCAGACCAATAACTGTAATGGCCCCAAAGAGTAACAGCATGATGCCGCCCATGACCGGTACCGGAATAGTGCCAAGCAATCCACCAAGTTTGCCGACAAATGCCAGCAGGATGGCGGTAATGGCCGCCCATGTCATAATGGCCGGATTGAAGGCACGGGTGAGTGCCACTGCTCCGGAAACCTCGGAGTAGGTTGTGTTTGGCGGTCCACCGACCATACTGGCAAGCGAAGTGGCAATACCGTCACCCAGCAGGGTGTTCTGAATACCAGGATCCTTGACATAATCCTTGCCGGTAATGGAACCGATGGCCAATACATCACCGAAATGTTCAATCGCAGGGGCAATAGCGATGGGTACCACAAAAAGAATTGCGTTAAAATCCCAGGTCGGTAAAGTGAAGTTGGGCATGGCCAGCCATGGGCGCTCAGCCAACCCCCCGAAGGTAATCAGCACGGTGTCCATCCAGGGAGCCGGTGCCACGCCCTGAATCTTACCTCCCACGGCGGTGGCCATGAAGGACGCATGCATAGAGGCAGTCAGGCCTGTGATATCGAGCAGCAGAGCGGTTGCATAGCCCGCTGCAATACCGCACAAAATGGGAATAAGTTTGAACCATTTTTTACCAAGCAACGAGACCAGCACTGTGGTGGCCAATGCCACTCCAGCGATGATCATGGACGGAACCTGAGGTTCCAGCCAGATGGAACCATCACCTGCACGGCCCATTGCCATATGCACGGCCACAGGGGCCAGGATCAGGCCAATCAGCATGATCACCGGGCCGGTGACAATAGGAGGCAGCAGCCGGTGCAGGAAGCCAGCCCCAAAAATGCGAACCAGCAGGCTAAGGACAATATAAAACAGGCCCGCAGCCACCAGACCGCACATGATGCCCGGATAGGTGAATTGTCCCTGCTGAGCTGCGAATAACGGGGGCAGGAAAGCAAAAGAGGACGCAAGGAAAACAGGCACCTTTCCCTTGGTGATGAGTTGAAAAATCAAGGTGCCGACGCCAGCCGTAAAAAGGGCTACGTTGGAATCAATGCCCGTCAGGATCGGTACCAGCACAAGGGCACCAAAGGCCACGAAAAGCATCTGCGCTCCGAGCAGGCAGTCTTTTAGCTGAAATTTATACTCGGTCGAATGGACATCGCTCATTTTTTTCTCCTTTTTTTTCAAAATTCAATCATCTCTATTATTTCGATAATCTTCTTGATGCCTTCTGGTTATGCAACTAGAAAAAGACCTTTGATATTTTTACAGCCGGTCCTTTTCATAGGATAGGTAGTTGCTTCTTGTCAAGGAAAGTATGAAAATTATTATAGATTCAAAAACATACCAATACTCAGCCAGTATCTCCATCGGGTCTATTTAAACAATTTAAATAAACCTTGGGTCCCATCATTTTCAAATCCCTTTTCCGCCATTTTCAATATTCATATCCTTTATAAAATGTTTGATATAAAAGCCGGGCTCAAAGTTCCGGGCAATCATTCGGGGACCCATATTATTCAATGACCATGATCCGGCAGCGCCTGACCCGATGCTCTTGAGCACAGTTTCTGGATCAAGACCCGACTTTTCAGCATAGGCAATGGACTCGCAGACCGCTACCATTCCTGCTGCAATGGCAATCTGGTTTGCCATTTTGGTATGCTGACCAGACCCTGGTTTCCCCTGGAGTACAATATTTTTACCCATCACTTCAAACAGCGGGAAGGCTTTATCAAAGGTCTTTTTATCCCCGCCAACCATAATGGAAAGCGTGGCGTTTTGAGCGCCGATATCGCCGCCTGACACCGGCGCATCAAGGGATTCAATGCCTTTTGCTTTTGCTTTTTCATCAATTTTGATTGCAAGCTCCGGGCTTGATGTGGTCATATCAATGACAATAGTCCCTTTCTTAGCACAGTTTAAAATACCATTTTTACCCAGGTACACTTCTTCAACATCAGCGGGAAACCCGACAATAGTAATGATCACATCACATTTTTCACTCACCTCATCCACGGTATTTTCCCACACAGCCCCT
>JAFCZY010000141.1 GCA_019314105.1 Deltaproteobacteria bacterium | reverse complement strand
CGAAGCAGCCCTTGTTCCCATCCGGCATGGGACCAATGCATCCTGCTTCAAATGTCATTCTCGTGAAGCAACGTTTCATAAAAAGGGTCGCCATCAGACCATATCCTGTGAATTTTGTCATGGAACTTATGCAGATCATGTAGCGGATGGCAAAAAAATCCGGACACTGCCCGTTAAAAAAGAAAAGGAGATTACCACCCTCTGCCTGCGGTGCCATAACACTGAGATCAAGGCTAGGCATGAAGAAGTCATCAAGACCGTTGCCATGCCAGCTCATCTCAAGGATCAGACTGTAAAAATCACTCACAATTGCAATCAATGCCATTATGTTCACGCACCTTTGAAATATATTATCCGGGCAAAACAGATAACAGGATTGATGGAGGCAGGATCATGAAAATTTTAAATCCCTCCCCTGAAATGGATCGACGGTCGTTTGTTAAAAAAGTATTAAACGGAACCATTGCCGGGTCTTTGTTTCTGGCTTGGCCCATGGGGGGAGGCAGTTTTGAAACCCCTGAAGAAATTCCGGGAATCAAGGGCAAAGACTATGATCTCCTTAACCAGGAATTTGCCTTTATCGTGGATATTACCCGGTGCATCGGCTGCGGGTCCTGCTGTGTGGCAGACAAGCGGGAGTACAATGTTCCCGATGGGAATTACCGGACATGGGTTGAACGGTATGTCAAGGGATTCAGCGACCAGATTTATGTAGACAGTCCCCATGGCGGTCTGGACGGATACCAGCACCCTAGAACAGATATTGATGAGGAAATAAGGGACACCTTTTTTGTGCCCAAACTTTGTAATATGTGTAAAGAAGCTCCCTGTGTCCAGGTGTGCCCGGTGGGAGCCACGTTTATATCACCGGATGGATTTGTCCTTGTGGATGAAAAACGATGTGTGGGGTGTGCCTATTGTATTCAGGCCTGCCCCTATTCAGCCAGGTTCTTAAATCCGATTACAAAAGTGGCGGAAAAATGCACCTGGTGTTATCACAGGGTCAGAAAAGGGCTGTTGCCGGCCTGTGTCGAGGTCTGTCCCACAGGTGCCAGAAAATTTGGTTCCATGAAAGACGAAACATCTGAAGTCTATAAAATTTTGAAAGGCCCTGGTGTTCTGACAGTTCTTAAAAAAGAAATGGGGACCTTTCCCGCACTCTATTATAAAGGTGCCAGAAGGGAGGTGATCTGATGGATGCAGCCCATACCCCGGCAGCCATGTTGGTTACCAATTATGTTTTCCCCAATGATCTTCATGTCCATTGGAGCATGATGATTGTTCTCTACCCGTATATCACCGGCCTTGTGGACGGGGCATTTATTATTGCAGCGCTTTATTATCTCTTTGATGTCAAAAGCCTGCGCCCTGTTGCAAGGTTTTCTCTTTTGTTTGCCTTGGCTTTTCTGGCCATTGCCACTCTGCCGCTTTTGCTCCATTTAGGAAGGCCGGAACGAAATTTTAATATGCTTTTAACCCCCAGTCCCAGTTCAGCTATGGCAGGGTTTGGATATATCTATGCCGTGTCCATGGGAGTCGTTGTCTTTATTATTTTGTTTGTGTACCGGGAAGATCTTGTGGAATTAAGGGCCACCTCAAAAGGCTGGCTTCAGCTTTTGTACCGGGCTTTGACCTTTGACAGTATTGATCTTTCAGAAGATGCCCGTAAGCTTGACCAGAAAATCATCCGGTTTCTAGTGGGTATCGGTATCCCCATTACTGTCGTCCTTCACGGATATGTGGGCTTTATTTTTGGCGGGGTTAAAGCCAATCCCACATGGTCAACCCCTTTGATGCCGGTGATTTTTTTGTTTTCTGCCTGTGTATCGGGGATATCGGCCATTATTCTGGCTTATATTGTCATCCGCAAAGCAAAGGGGCGATCCATTGATCATGAGTGTATCAAAACATGCATAAAAACATTGACGCTCTTTTTTATCATGGCCTTTACCTTTGAGATGCTGGAGGTGTTTTCCCATTCCTATTTAAAATCCGGGTATCACCACATGGTGGAAGGACTGTTAAACGGTCCCCTGGCAAGTTCCTTCTGGTTATGGCAGGTCAAGATCTGTTCGGTGATCCCCTTGTTTGTTCTGGGCGTGATGGTTCTTTTTACTATCAATAAACATATTTATAATTTTACAGCAGCCGTTGTCTCGGCCCTCCTTTTGCTGCAGGTATTGATCATGCGATGGAACGTTGTGATCGGTGGTCAGCTCATGAGTAAGAGCGCAAGAGGTTATACCGAGTTTCATCCTGAATGGTTTGACAAGGAGGGAATCGTTGCTGTGATCATTGTCATGGCCATCCCGTTTATCATTCTTTTTGTATTGAGCAGGATCTTTCCATTCTGGACAGCAGACAATGAAATAAATGTAAAATAAATTTTAACATAAATTTAAGATAAAATCATGAAAGGAGGTAATGCAGGCAAGTGGTGAGGCAATGCAAAAAACTTTTAAAGTTTTTGTATTTTAATTTAAATTTTGGGAGGGATTGAATATGACTGTTTTAAGGTCATTACTAATTTTTATGATTGGTTCTGTTTTTACAGCAGGGGCTGCTTTTGCATTGACGCAAGCGTCCTTTGATGTAAAAAATCTGAAAAACATCGAAATGAACAAAAAATGCATCACCTGTCATCTAAAAGAGAACAAGTCCCTGGTTCTCCAGTGGGAAAAATCAGCCCACGCAGCCGCAAAAGAAGGCCAGGTGGGGTGCTATACCTGTCATGCGGCAAATAAGGGTGATGAAATGGGTTACAACCATGAAGGCGCTTTTATCAAGGCCGTTTTGACACCCAATGACTGTTCAAAGTGCCATGAGCCCGAGGCAAAGGGGATGTCTGTATCTCATCATGCCACTGCCGGTGAAATTATGGCATCCCTTGATAATATGCTGGCAGAGGTGATTGGTGGGATGCCAAGCAACAAAGCAAATATGGCCAGTGGCTGCTGGCAGTGCCATGGATCTATTGTGTCACTGAAGCGCGATAAAGAGGGGAAATCCATGCGGTCCAAAACCGATGCACCCCAGATGGATTACAATACTTATCCCAACTCGGGTATTGGTCGAATCAATCCTGATGGTACCAAGGGTGTCTGCAATGCCTGTCATACCAAGCATTCTTTTTCTGCATCCAGAGCCAGACAGCCTGAAAACTGCGGCAAATGTCATTTAGGACCGGATCATCCACAAAAAGAGATCTATGAAGAATCCAAGCATGGGATTGCCTATTACGCTTCGGATAAGGGCAATTCTCCTGATGGCATGAATATCATGAAAGACGGTGCCTGGGTACTGGGGGATGATTACCATACTGCACCCACCTGTTCTACCTGTCACATGGGATCGTATGTTAAGCTCAATGGCGCTGTTGCTAAAAACAGCCATAATGTGGGAGACAGGCTTTCATGGAATTTGAGAGCGCCTGTTTCTGCAAAATTGAATCGGGCGACATTTACAGACGGAACCGTGGCAGATATTACAGGTGACATCGCCCCTCGTCCCGGTCAGACAGCCAAAACAAAGACCTATATCCGGGAAGGTGACAGACTCAAGAAAGTGATTGCTGAAAAAAGCATCAAGACGGTTGTCTCCTGGCAGGAAAGGCGTTCCACCATGCAGGAAGTGTGCAAATCCTGCCATGGTATCAATCATGTTAAAAATTTTTATGAGCAGCTAGATGATGTGGTGAAGCTGTACAATGATAAATTTGGTAAACCAGGTGTAAAACTGGTTAACATGTTGAAAAAAGACAAGATTTGGGAAAATTCAGGATTTCAGCATAAAATCGGTTATACCTGGTTTGAAATTTGGCATCATGAAGGTAGAAGAGCCAGAATGGCAGCGGCTATGTTTGCACCGGATTACACTCATTGGCACGGCCTATACGAAATTTCCAGGAATTTTTATCATGAATTCCTGCCGGAAGTTCAGGAGTTAGCTGATCATGCTGGTAAGGGTGAGAAATACCGTAAATATATTACGGAGCTTCTGGCTCAACCTGAGCATGTATGGATAAAAACCGGTGGCAGTGCAGAAACCATGAAGTTAATTGAAGAAGAAAACAAGTTAAGATATAATCAGTAACAACGGGTTGTTTCCGGCAGGATGGCATGACATGCTGTCCTGCCGGAAATTTTTTGGCAGATAAGTATAGTAAAAAATGAGAAAAATGCAGAAAAAAATAATTTGCAGAATTTGTGTGATGATGGTGCTTCTATTCTCAGGTCTGGCCCAGGCCAATGATCTGAACAGCTTGTTTGAGCAGGTTGAAAAGTTAAAAATAGAACGGCACGGATATATTTTAGGAGCAGTGTTGAATCAGGAACAGATGGAGACGGCTGCATCCAATTCGGTTGATGTAGCGTTACCGGATACAGTTAAGTTCAAGGATAAAAATTTGTATGTTGTGGTACAAAAAACAAGTCATCGGGTTCTTGTTATCTATGAGCAATTTGAAGCTGCATCACAGCAAAAAATTCAGGACATAGTTGGTGACCTGTATATGAAGTTTGATGATCCAACGGTTCTGGCCCACGATAAAGTGGTCTACTGGGCCTATGCAAAAAAAGGAATTATAACCTCCAAAGAATTTGATGCAGCAAGACAGAACAAGAAGAAACTGGATATTCTTGCAACGGTGAAATTTATCAGTGATATCAATATTATGGAAAAGATAAAAGAATCTGACCCCGCCACAGGCCAGGTCTATTATATTATCAGTTCAGATCCGATTTTAAAATTTTTCAAGGAGCCATAACCTGACATAGTTGATATGGCTTTGTCGTCTCAATTAGTCTTTTTCTCCAATGGCCCTGCAGACCTGTGCCACAAGAAGTACCATATTATCAATACTGCCAAGTTCGGCATATTCATCTGCCCTGTGGGAATTTGCTCCCACAATGCCCATCCCGTCTATGGTGGGGGTACCGGCAGCAGACGTGTAATTGCCGTCGGAACACCCGCCGGTTGAAATCCATTCCATGGGCAAGTCGATTTTTTTTCCTGTTGATCGAATCAGCTCCCAAAGTTTGTGAGTCGCGTCCCCCGGTTCCATGGGCGGTCTGTTAATGCCGCCTTGAATCGTTATTTCAGAGCCTTTTAAATAGGGATGTTCCGATAGGGTTTTAAAAAAGGTTTCAATCCGTTCTTTCTCTTCAAGTTTTAAAATTCGCACATCAATCCGAGCTTCGGCTCTGTTCGGAATTATATTGACCTTATCCCCACCTGTGATAACGGTTACCTGGGCAGAGGTTTCCATATTATTTTGATTCAGTTTGTTTATCTCAACAATTTGATGGGCCAGTTCGACCACGGCATTGATGCCTTTTTCCGGATCAGCTCCGGCATGGGCTTCCTGTCCTTTTGCAATGACATGGAACCAGCCCCCGCCTTTTCGTTGAAGAACAAACCGATATCCTGGCCGACAGGGTTCAAACACAAAGGTTCGTCGGCTTTTTTTTGCCGTAGACATAATCCATTCTTTGGAAGCATTAGAACCAGTTTCCTCATCGCCGTTAAAGGCAACACAGACCGAGAGTGAATCAAGAAACCCCTCATGTTTAAGAGTTTCAAGAACATGCAGCACCACAAGCAAACCGCCTTTCATGTCGCAGACCCCGGGGCCGAATGCCTTGTTCCCTTTGATTGAAAAAGGGCGTTTTTTAACTTCCCCAAAGGGAAATACTGTATCCATGTGTCCCATGAACATGATATCAAAAGGTTTTTTGGAAGGCCGATGGTATCCATGTGTCCCATGAACATGATATCAAAAGGTTTTTTGGAAGGCCGATGTTCCGCATAAAGGCAGGGAACTTTATTTTCGCCTAAAAATAAAATTTCGGTATCAAGGCCGATATTTTTGAATCGATCTTCAAAAAATCGGGCGACTCTTTCGATTCCGCCTTTATTGTCGCTGCTGCTGTCAATATTAACGATGGTTTCAAAATCGGTAATAAATTTTTTGTGCCGGGTTTCAATATAGTGTTTCATAATTGATCCAATCTTTTTAAAAGAGGTTTTAAGCCGAGATACCATAGAAAAAATACATAATGGTCATGACCACACCAATGTATAAGAGTGTCATCCCACTGCCGGCTCTGACATAATCTTTTACCTTGTAACCGCCGGGCCTCATGATCAAAGCATTGACCTGGTGGGTAGGAAGGATAAAGGTGTTTGATGCAGCCACGGCAACCAGTAAAGCCGCCATTCTCGGATCAGCATTACATTGGACAGCCATGTTCATGGCCAGGGGAATCATCAGTACAGTGGCGCCAACATTTGATATTACCAGGGTAAAAAAGGAGGTTAAAAAACCAATGAGTAAAAACAGGATAAGCGGTGTCAGTGCCCCCTGCATAAGGTTGGCAATGGAGGTGGATAAGTAAAGCGCTGCCCCTGTTTTTTCAAAAGCAATCCCTAAAGGTATCAGGCCTGCCAGCAGAAAAACCGTCATCCAGTCAACGCCCTGATATGCTTCATCAATGGTTAGAACTCTGGTGAGAATCATACTGATAGCCCCTGTCAGTAATGCGATGGATAATTGGACATTAAATCCAAGCGCCAGAACCAGGGCCAGAATCAGACTGCCAATAGCAAATCCTGCTTTTTCCGGGTGCATGAGTTCACCCTGGATATGCTCAGTAAAAGCAAAGTCTTTTTTTCGTCGCAATAAATGAAATTTTTCCCATTGGCCAAAAAGGAGGAGTGCATCACCGACCTGAATTTTTGTTTCAGAGATATTTTCATAAAAAACCTTATCCCTTCTGAATAAAGCCAAAGGGTTGACCTGGAATATTTTTCTGAAATAAGCCTGGTGCAGTGTTTTTCCCACCAGTTCAGACCGGGGCCTTACAATGGCCTCAGCGATGCCGGAGCTGTCAGGAGATAATACCTCGTTT
Source organism: Deltaproteobacteria bacterium (assembly GCA_019314105.1). Taxonomy (GTDB): domain Bacteria; phylum Desulfobacterota; class Desulfobacteria; order Desulfobacterales; family Desulfobacteraceae; genus Desulfobacula. The sequence goes on along the minus strand of JAFCZY010000141.1, from coordinate 1,148 downwards.
AACCTGTTGAGTTCATGGCAAAGCTCCCATCCCAGATCTTGAGCAAGATTTTTTATATGGGTAGCATTACTGATGACACCGATAATATCTCCGGGTTCAATAATATCTGCCCGGGCAGGGACGGTAACTCTGAGTCTGCCATCTCGTTTTCCCTGTTTACAAATGCAGATAACCGTTGAATGATACAAAGGCCGTATTTTTAATTCATCCAGTCGTTTTGTTTCAAAATTTAACGGAATATTCAGTTCATAGGCATTGTGGATTTCTTCACCATAGGTGCAGTCAAGATCATGGTTCAAAAGACAGTCAGGGGCTGTATTTGATTGTACTTTTGGTAATATGAATTTTCTAAAAAAAATGAAATATAGAATTGCCGTTATAACAAGGGCGATACCGATGGGCGTGACACTGAAAAGACCAAAGGCTTCAAATGTTTTGTCTCCCAGAACATCTGGATTATTGGCCCACCAGGCTGCCATCAGATCATTTAACAGGATTAACGGGCTTGATCCCACCAGAGTAAGACATCCACCGATAACAGCACAGAACCCCATGGGAATCAGTATTCTTGAAATGGGCACATTCAATTGCCGGCAGATTCGGTTGGTTGCTGGTAAAAACAGGGCTGCCGCACCAATGTTCTGCATAAAACTGGAGATAAACGCCACGGTTCCGGCAATTGAGGCCATGATTTTTACCTCACTTTTCCCGGCAAATTTTATGATCTGCCTGGCAAAAATATTCATGACCCCTGTTTTATCAAGGCCGTCCCCAATGATGATAACGGCAATGATGGAGACAACCGCATTGGAACTAAGCCCGCTGATGGCCTGGGGTCCTGTTATCACACCGGATAAGGGCAGAAGTACCATCATTAGAAGCCCGACCATATCCACTCTTACAACCTCGAAAACAAATAAAAGGGTTACAAAAATTAAAAATCCAAATACAATCATCATATCCGGGGTCATTTCAATGGAGGGTATCATTTTTTATGAGGCACCATATTCCTTAAGATAAGCATCAATTCTTGCAAGCATGCGGTCATCCAGAACAATCCGACCATTTATTTTTTTATTGTGGAGATAATTCTTTATTTCTGTGATGGTGACAATGGAGTGGATGGGAATGCCAAGGGTTTTTTCCAC
>JAFCZY010000140.1 GCA_019314105.1 Deltaproteobacteria bacterium | reverse complement strand
TTAGAACCGGTTTTAAAGCCAAGTCCGTCTCTTTTTTTGAAATACCCTTTGTGGTTAAAGACGTAATAATCTCTTTAATCTTATGATAAATAAATTGATGCCTTTCAGGTTTTACATTAACAACCACATGCAGTATCCCATAGCCCTCAAAACTCAGGGACGGGTCATTATATACATAAGGAGAATAAGTTTCACCCAGTTCTTCTCTAATGGCAATTCGCAATCTTTCTGAAAAAACCCTGGATAAAATGGAGAGCCTTCGGGTTTGCATAATATCCCAAAAATCATCGGTCGGAAATGCAACACGAACAATACCTGTATTAATTTTTGTCTCTGTTCTCAGTTCAAGTTGCTCTCCTTTGGGAAAATATATTTTCCCGGGCGTGCTCAATTCATTTGAAAATTTTTTCCTTTTTTTCAATGTTCCCATATATTTTGAAGCAAGGCTGATCATATTTTCAAGATCAAAATCCCCCACAATAGACACCTCAACCGGTGAATTTTGAAAATAGGGGGTCAACCAGTTTTTAATATCATTTAACGTATTCATTTCTGGCAAGAAATCGATCTCCTTTTATCTGCATGATGCCTTCGGGTGTTCGGATAATGCTGTCATATCGCTGTTTATATCGAATTTTTGCAAGATTCAACGCTTCATCCCTGTATCCGGGATCATTGAAATAATGATAGATCAGTTGGAAAATAAGCTCGGCTTCTTTTGGATCGCCAGAACCGGATAAAGAAAAATAATTCTCATTAATCCCAAATCCGATATGGATCTTATTACCGGCCAGGACTTCATCCAACTGGTCCGTATCAAGATTTCCAAGCCCGCTTGCCCTGAAAACATCCTCACTAACAAGGGCTAAACCAGGTTTTGATACAGGCTCAGATTTTTTCCCTTCTCCAAAACAAACCTTAAACTGGAATTCATTTTGTTTGTAATCTGTTTTTTTTAAATTCAATCGAACATTATTCTGAAAATCGATTGTTGTAATCCCAAGGTTTTTAACATTATCTTCTCTTATTTTTATCCCGGCTTTTGCAGATGGCAATTCAAGATACGGAAAGTGTTTTGATTCAAACCCTTCATACCGGCTCACCTCATTGGTAAGACTTTTCTGATATACATCGAGAATGACTGTTTCAGGATCTTTTGCGGTTATATCAGCATTTCCCGTTACCAGTATCAGCCTGTGATCTTTTGCCCATGATTCTTTTAAACTCTCGTGGGCATCCTGCAATGAAATCGATTCAATATAGGGGACGAGAAGATCTTTCCTCTGCTGAGGAGATAACAACAGCTCTCTTTGATTGATGGCTGTCAAAATTTCTCTGGATAGATTCGAGCTTTTCCGTGTTTCTGCCTGATTCATGTCTTTTTCAAGAGAAGAAATAAAATCGGCCTTAACCCTATCCAGTTCTTTTTCTGTAAACCCATACGTAAGGCCCTGTCTCAAAGCATTTTCGATCTGATGAAGACCCTTTTCCCACTTATCCGACTCACTAGTGGCACTAATGGCAGACAGTGAAATATGATGTAAAAATGACCCTGAAAAAACAGAGCTTTCAGAGAAATCAGCAGTTTGCTTGTTTACCATTCTTGAAAGCCTGTTTTGCAACACTGAATTTGCAATATGATTTAAAGTTCTTTTTTTTAGGGTCTCCAGAGTTTGTGTTTCAAACGGTATCCGGGAAATGGTCTCTATTGTGATATCAGTACTGCCAGCTTCGGGCTCATAATGATAAAACGCTTTTATCCCTTGATGATCTTCCCATTTGGATGATACCGGCGTTTTAAAGAAAAAAGTGCGGGGCTTCAGCTTGGAAAATCTTTTAATTATCATAGGCTGAACCGTCCTGATATCAAAGTCACCTACAACAACCAATGCCATATTATCAGGGCGATACCATTGATCATAATATGTTTTTAAAAGTGTTTGATCCGCTTTTTTTATAACATCGTCAGTCCCAATGGGGAATCTTTGATTAAACAGGGAATTCGGAAGTTCAAATTCCAGTGATTTTTTGAAGGTTCTGTAAGATACCGAGTCCCTCTCTCTTTTTTCAGCTAAAATAATGCCTCGTTCACGATCGACTTCGGTTTCCAGAAGCAATGCACCCTTTGCATAATCCTGGATAACGACAAAGGCTTCATCCATACGCTTTTGATCCGCATTTGGAAGGGACAGATCATAAACCGTATTAAAAAAAGAAGTGTGGGCATTGGCATCTGACCCAAAATCCATACCAATGGATTGAAAATATTGGATTAATTCTCCGGGTTTAAAGTGCTCTGATCCGTTAAACAGCATGTGTTCCAGGTAATGGGCGACACCCTGTTGTTCATTTGTCTCATTCATTGAACCCGCAAAAACATTCAGATGAATATTAACCCTGTCCTCGGGTGTAGAATTTTCCATAAGGAAATATTTGAAGCCATTGGACAGGACACCATAAACAACGGAAGGATCGGTTTGAATACCATGATTGGAGTCAACAATCGGATGCTTCGGTGCACATGAAAATAAGAGTAAGAGTCCTAAAACGACAACTCTAACGACCATGGTACTATTCTTCATGTGGAGCCTTAATCCAACAGTTGAGGATCATAATTGATTTCACTGTGTTTTTTCAATTCATTGATCCATGCCTGATAAGATTGGGTCTGTTTTTTCCAGCTGATTTCATTTTTTATATTTTTGAGATTTTCTAAAATTTCAAATTCTTCAGGAAATTTTTTTTCTTTAAGCCCGATAATATAATATCCGGCTGGCGTTTCAATCGTTTTAGAATAAATTTTATTGTTTTGATTTAATGAAAAACCTGCCTGGTTAAATTCGGGGAAATTTCCCACCCCTTCAATAGCGCTGTTTCTTGTAAATAAGTTTGTGGACTTGACGTTTAGATCATGTTCCTCAGCCAGTTGATCCAGTGTTTTTTCATCATTGAGTTTTGTTATACACAATTGAGCCTCTTTTTTTGCCTGTTCTTTTTGAAGTTTTGCAGTCAGTTCTTTTAAAATTCTGTCTTTAACAAGGTCAAGCGCTTGAACAACCGGTTCAATCTTTAAAATTGGCTTGATCAAATAATAAGCGTCACCCAATTGTTTTACATCACTGATATCATCCAGAGAAAGCTCAAAAGCAGCCCTTGCAAATCCTGTGTTGTCAACGATATCAAGACCTTCGCCATTCATACTGAATTCTTTGGTTTCCATAATTTTTTTATTGACAATAAGGGCTACCTGTTCGAAATCGTCTCCGTCAATCACAGCATCAAATGCCTCTCCCGCTTTATCATAGGCAAGATTCTGCAGTTCCTGTTGTTCCAGTTCTTTTTTTATTTTCCCTGATACCTGAGCCAAAGTCTGAGTAGATGCCTCAAATTTTTTCACCACTTGAATAATATGCCAGCCGAACTGTGTTCGTATCGGTTTTCCAATTTCACCGGCTTTCATGGAGAACGCCTTATCCGCAAACGGTTTTACCATACTTTGTTTTTCAAATATACCCAGATATCCACCCCCCTCTTTTGAAGGGCCTTCTGAATATTGTTTGGCAAGCTGTTCGAAATCCTGCCCTTTACCAATCATCTCGTAAATTTCCAGCGCTCTTTTTTCTGCCGTATTAACGTCTGCTTCTTCGGCATCTTTGGCAACTTTAATTAAAATATGCCTGGCTTCAACCTTTTGAGGTATTTTAAATTCTTCCTGATGTTGTTCATAATACCCTTTGATATCAATTTCACTGATGGTTACTTTATCTTTATGATCTTCAGGAGAAAACTTTAAATACACTGCTTTTATTTTAGGATCGGTTTTATAATTATCTTTATTTTCCGTATAAAAATTTTTGATCTGTTCTTCAGAAGGATGAATATCGGAATAGCTGGTGGGGCTAAATAAGAGATAATCAACCGCAATTTTTGTATTCTGGAAAAGATACCAATCGCGGGCTTCAAGGTCTGATACATTGACCGCACTTAACACCATATTCCTTACCTTTTGCTGTCTGAGTGAATTGATCTGGTTTTGCTCAAAAATTTCAGGATTTAAAGAATTCAAACTTAATACTTTTTTATACTGATCTAAATTAAATTTCCCCTCTTTCTGAAAGGCTTTAATTGACTGTAAAGATTGCTGAAGTTCTTTATCAGAAACTGCAATTTCCAGTTTGTCTGCCTGGGATAAAATTAATTTTTGTTCAATTAATGAGTCAAGCGCCTGTTGTTTTACATTGAGTGCCTTCAGGATATCATCATTCAGATTTTTCCCGAATCTTGCTCGCATCTGATCAACAATAGTCTTATATGCCTGCTGATATTCCTCTCTGGTAATGGGTTCATCATTAATGGTTGCAACTGAATTATTCCTTTTTGATCCAAATGACCCTACACCGAGAAACACAAATACAACCACAATAATCCCAAGAAATATTTTAATAATCCAATTTCCGGTATTTTCACGCAAGTAACGCAGCATCACTTTCTCCTTAACTCTCGTATAAAATAAAAATATTTTAATTACATAAACGCTTATAATATCTTTTCATAAAACCATGTGTCAATATTTTATTAATTAACCTTTAACTATTTATAAAAAATTTTTTGTTGACACAACAGATTCAATCTATTATTTAAAGAATGCTTTTACCATGGGGCTGTAGCTCAGCTGGGAGAGCGTACGGCTGGCAGCCGTAAGGTCAGGGGTTCGATCCCCCTCAGCTCCACCAATCTTTTTTTATCGAATAGTAAACCGACATTCATCCAGAGACAAATGCCGGTTATTCAAAATAAACTATTCGCTACTACGGTTTTTCAAAACTCACAACGAACACATGGCTGTTCCCTCTTCTGAACAGAAGCTGGATTATTCCGCCTTTATTTATTTGTTTTAAATATTGTTGATATTCTTCACTGGTAGAAATTTTATGCCGGTTCACTTCCATGAGCAGATCACCTTGACGAACAGCCGTTTTTGTGGCCAGGCTGCCGGATTCCATGTCAATCACGACAAGTCCTTTGATATCTTCAGGATAACCCAGTTTTCGGGCGATATCAGAATCCATCTGTTTTAACCTGAATCCAAAAGAATCATAGCCATCATTCGTATTAATTTCTTCCGGATCCTGATCTGATCTCTTGCCAAGTTTAACCTTTACAATTTTTTCTTTACCATCACGGATCAGCTTGACAGTAACCGTTTCACCAACAGATGAACTTCCAATGGTCAACGTAAGATCCCTGGATGAATCAATGGTTTTATCATTGATCGAAAAAATGATATCCCCGACTTTGATACCCGCCTTATCTGCCGGATCCCCCTCATACACTTTGGCTACGTATATGCCTTTGGTCTCTTTAATTCCATAGTATTCGGCCAGTTTTTCCGTGACATTTTGAATGGCCACGCCCATCCAGCCCCGGGAAACCGTTTTTTGTTCTGTCAGCTGATCGATAACACCGGTTGCAAGATCCGAAGGGATTGCAAACCCAATGCCCTGACCTGACCTGATAATGGCGGTATTGATACCAATCACTTCACCCTCAAGGTTCAACAACGGCCCACCGGAATTTCCCGGATTAATGGAGGCATCGGTCTGGATAAAATCGTCATAAGGGCCGGATCCGATAATTCTTCCTTTTGCACTGACAATCCCGGCAGTTACTGTCTGTTCAAGTCCAAACGGGCTGCCAATGGCGACCACCCATGACCCCACATCCGCTTCAGAGGACCTTCCGAATTTTAACGGCATCAACTTCTTGGCTTTAATTTTTATTAATGCCAGATCTGTCATGGGATCCGTCCCTATGATACTTGCATCATATTCAGTCTTATCATGTAAGATTACCTTGATTTGATCCGCATCTTTAATCACATGATTATTGGTAACAATATACCCGTCTTTACTGATAATAAACCCGGACCCCAGACTCTTTTCTTTTCTGCTTTGCGGTTGCTGATTCAAAAAAGGAGCGAAAAATTCATCAAACGGGTTTTGTTTCCCACCAAAGGGCTGACCAAAAAAATGGTTGTAAACCCTTCCCCCACCTTCAATTGTTTTAACTGTCTGGATATTGACAACACCCGGTTTTGCCTGTCTGGCAAGCTCGGCAAAACTTACCGGCACCATCCGGGTATTTTTATAATTTTTTTTAGCTATTGCCGGTGCAGCCATCAGCGCAATAATAATAAGGATAAAAAATAGTTTCTTTATCTGTTTCATTTTAACCTCCCATAAATTTTAAAATCAATATTTCTCTTACCGACTTTAATAATAACCCATAAATATGACGATTAAATGACCTCAAGATTACTATACGGTAATGTCATCACAAAGACAGTGCCGCTGCCCTGATGATTTGATTGCC
>JAFCZY010000139.1 GCA_019314105.1 Deltaproteobacteria bacterium | reverse complement strand
CCCCATCGTTATCGGCAGAGACCATCTGGACTGCGGATCGGTTGCCTCCCCTTACAGGGAGACCGAAGCCATGAAAGACGGGTCAGATGCCGTGGCAGACTGGGCCTTGCTGAACTGCATGACAAACGTGGCTTCGGGAGCCACATGGGTATCCTTCCATGACGGCGGTGGCGTTGGTATTGGCTATGCCCTTCATGCTGGTCAGGTCACTGTGGCCGACGGCAGCTCCGACGCTGAAAAGCGGGTTACCACAGTTCTTCGAAATGACCCGGGCACCGGCATCATCCGCCACGCAGATGCCGGCTATGACACGGCTATTGATGTGGCAAATACAAAAGGTGTCAAACTTCCCATGATTAATATGTAATAGACGGGGTCAGGCTTTCCTTATTGGGGTTATTGAGTTTAATAACCCCAATAAGGAAAGCCTGACCCCATGGAGTACCATGGAGTAAAAATATATGAAGACCCTGCTGCCCGATAAGATTGATGTACTCTTTATCAATGGTCATGTTGCCACCATGGTCGACAATGCTCTTTCAATTATTAAAAAGGCAGCTCTGGCCGTTACCGGAGAAACCATTTCATGGGTCGGTAAAGAAAAAAGTCTGCCCCAAAATTTTAAAACCAGGTGCCAAAAAATCATTGATTGCAACAAGGGCTGGATTCTGCCGGGATTTGTGGACTGTCATACCCATCTGGTCTGGGCAGGATCAAGATCCCAGGAATTTGAAATGAGACTCAATGGGGCAAGCTATGAAGAAATTTCAAAAAACGGGGGGGGTATTTTATCCACGGTAAAATCTACCCGAAACGCTTCAAAAAATGACTTATTCATCCTGGCATCAAAACGGGTGGAGGCGTTGTTAAAACAGGGCATCACAAGCCTTGAAATTAAATCCGGTTATGGACTGGACCTTGAAACAGAGTTAAAAATCCTTGACGTCATCAGACGATTAGATGAAAATTTTCCTTTGCACATAGACGCCACTTTTTTAGGTGTCCATGCCCTGCCCCCGGAATATCAACATAACCCGGACGGCTATATCGATCTTGTGACCCAGGCCATGCTGCCTGCGGTAAAAGCGCAAGGAATTGCAACTGCAGTGGATGTTTTTTGCGAGACTATTGGCTTTACGCTTCCCCAGACAAAAAAAGTTTTTGAAACGGCAAAAGATCTTGGATTTAATATCAAACTTCATGCAGAGCAATTATCTAATTCCAATGGGGCTGCCCTGGCCTCTGAATTTAACGCCCTGTCTTGTGATCATCTTGAGTATCTGTCTTTGTCAGGCGCAAAAAAAATGGCTCAGCACAATGTTGCAGCAGTTCTCCTACCCGGTGCCTTCTACTTTTTAAAGGAAACACAGAAACCGCCTGTGGATATCTTCAGAAATCTTAAGATTCCCATGGCGGTATCAACAGACCTGAACCCCGGTTCCAGCCCGGTTCATTCCATGACACTCATCCTCAACATGGCCTGCATGCTGTTTGATATGACCTGTGAAGAAGCATTGCTCGGAGCCACCATCAATGGTGCAAAAGCCCTTGGCCTTGAACACTCAAAAGGAAGTATTGAAGCAGGCAAAGATGCCGACCTTGTGGTCTGGGATATTGATACCCCGGAAGATCTCTGCTATCTTGTCGGATTGACGCCCATTAACACAATCATGATAAAGGGTAACATACACTATACAACTTGAATTACTTATAGATTTCGCGGAGAAACGCCATGACGGACATACTAATATTCATCAACGGGGCTATTTTAATCGCAATATCCCTCTTCTTCCTGGTTTTGGGCATATCCTCTTTTAATGAAAAAGAATACCGAGCCGCTGTCATAGCATTGGTTTCCTTTGTATTGAACGTTCTTTTCTGGGGGTGGTTTCTCTATGTTCCTCATGCCTTTCAAACCATAAATATCCTTGTTATATCAGGTCTTGGTCTTTTTGGCCTGATTTCTTTAATGAAATTTTTTCCGGACAGATCCACTGGACGAAACCTCTCAAAAGCAGACCAGTATGATGAACGAGATACTATGTTTGCCAGGAATAATCTTCAACATCACCCAAAATTGATGAAAAAATATTATGCCCTGCATCCGGAGAATGAATCAACAGACAGACAAATCCATCAAAAACCTGAATTCGGGGAAAAGGAACAAGTCTATCATGACAAATACACTGCCCCCTGCTATGAGGCGGCCTTTGAATATCTTGAAAAATCCATTCCTTTGTCCACAGGAGCAATGACTAAACAAAAAATGTCTATAGATCCGATACAATTTTGTAAAACTATCACAGACACTTCTAAATTTTACGGTGCCAGTGATATAGGGTTCTTAAAACTGAAATCCCATCATTTTTACAGCCATAAAGGCAGACATGCCGAAAAATGGGGGAACAAGACCGATCAGACTCATAAAACAGCCATTGTCATCGTCATCCCCATGCGGGTTGAAATGATTAAAAAAGGGCCTACCAGTTGTGTGCTCCAAGAATCTGCCCAAAAATATGTGGAAGCAGCAAAGATATCCAATATTCTGGCCGGGTATATCAGAAATTTCGGATATGAGGCAAGGGCCCACAATGATGGAAATTATGACACCTTATGTGTTCCCATAGCCGTTGAAGCAGGCCTTGGCGAACTGGGCCGCATGGGGATTCTCATGCACAGAACCCACGGCCCCTGTGTCAGGCTCGCCATTGTGACAACAGATCTTGAATTACCGGATTCGACCCACCCGGAATCCTGCCATATGGAAGAATTTTGTAAAATCTGTAAAAAATGCGCGGACAATTGCCCGTCAGGCTCCATTACTCATGGCAATGAACCGTATAGCCGTAATGTCAGGCACTGGTCCATACACCAGGAAAAGTGCTTCTCATATTGGAAAACAATCGGATCTGACTGCGGATTCTGTATTTCTGTCTGTCCATATACCAAACCCGATACCTTAATTCACAAATTTGTTAAATTTTATATTTCTCGGAACACCCTGAACCAGAAAATAGCCCTTTTTATGGACGATCTGCTGTATGGCAGACACAGGAAAATTGCCAAAACAAACCCGAAAAACATGTTTATTCAAACATGACCTTTACATCAAGGGCGATCCATTCCCCATCACTGAACACAATGGGGTTGATATCCAACTGACTTAATTTGTCCCCCAGGTCATGGGCAAGCCTTGATACCTGTGAAATTGTTTGAGCCAGCTTTTTTTTATCAAGATTCATCCCCCTGAAATTATCAAATACAGGGGATAACACCAGCTCGTCAATCATATCTGTGGCATCCGTCACAGAACAGGGCGCCAGCCGGAATGCCGTGTCCTTATATATTTCCGTCAGAACCCCGCCTGCCCCAACCATTACTGCATGACCCAGGGCTGGATCTTTGATGATCCCGATAATAAATTCCGGTCCCATATAAGTGCTTTGGTTTTCAACAAGGATATTCTCTTTGGGAAACCGGTCCTGCATGAGTTTAAAATTATCCTGAACACACTCTTTGTCATTATTCAGGAGCACTCCCTTAAATTCCGTCTTATGCAAAATAGTTGAAGAGCAGACCTTCACTACATAGGGAGGCTTGATATCATCTATATTAAGTTCATCTTCCGGCCCCAGTCTTTTTCCCTTCGGCACCTTAATCGAATAGAGTTTTACCAGTTGCTTGGCATCAAATTCATCGGGTTTTTCTTTATTATCAAGGGTTTCAAACCAGCGTTTCAGTTTTTTTTCCATCCTGCTATGCCTCCTGATTAAGCTTTCTGGTCAAGCCGCTGCTTTATCTTTGTTCTTTCCACCAGAAAACGAGCAGCCCGGACCGCTCTTCCGACTGAAGGATAGGCTACCACACCAGCAGTGTATAAATTTTTAATCCGATTATCTGTAAAAGGCCCGTACTTGGTGAAGACAATGATGGGTTTATCAGATTTTTTAATTTTATCCGCAATAATATCAATCAGATTTTCCGAAATCCCCGGAGGGGCAAAAAAGGCGATACAAATAATAATATCCACCCCATCATCTTCGATCAAGGCATCCAGGCTTTGTGAGAACATCCTGTCATCAGCGCTTGCCGTGATATCCACAGGATTTTCACAGGCGGTAAACGGGAATGTGGCCTCTTTAATCCGTTTCTGGGTATCTTTGGAAAGTTTTGCCATTTTCAGAGGGGCCCGCATGTCTTTTTTCTCAATAAAATCCGTACACATCACCCCGTACCCACCGGCAGCCGTTAGAACAGCCACACGATTTCCCAGAGCACCGGACAGCATGGAAAGAACCTTGGTGGCATCACAAAACTCTTCATCATCATACACCCGCTGAATCCCGAATTGTTTCAATGCTCCGCTGATCACATTGTCAGACCCGGCAAGTTTTCCCGTATGGGAGCTGACTGCCGAGGCTGCTGTGTGGGTCCTTCCAGCTTTTAGAACAACCACGGGTTTTTCTCTGGCCACCTCTTTGGCCACCGTTAAAAATTGCCTGCCCCTTTCAATATTTTCAAGGTAAAAGCCCAGGCAATTTGTCTTCTCATCCCGGGCAAAATATTCCAGAAAATCAATTTCATCAAGATCACATTTGTTCCCTAATCCCACAAAGGCCCGCATGCCATAACCGGTATTGGACGCATATCCAAGGGCTTCAACCCCAACCGAACCGCTTTGAACAATACAGGCGACCCTGCCTTTTCTGTCAAGGGATTTGTCCCCATGCTCAACAAAGATGGTATCAATATTTTCATCCGGCAAAAATATCCCCAAAGAATTGGGACCCAGAATATTGACATGATTCTCTTTAGCCAGCCGGGTTAATTTTTCTTCAAGCGCCCTGCCCTGGGAACCCACCTCACCAAACCCGCCAGCAACAATGATATAATTTGGAATTCCTTTTTCAATACACGTCTCAACTGATTTTACTGCGGCGGCTGCAGAAATAGTGATGATGGCAAGGTCAATGTCTTTTGGCAAAGACTGGATATCCGGGCTAACCTTATACCCTTCAATGGCAGTCTCTTTAGGATTTACTGGGAATAACCGCCTTCTGGAATCCAAAAGTCGTCTGAAAACAATCCCCCCGACTTTATTCTTAGACTTTGACGCACCGATCACGGCTATCTTTTCAGGATTTAAAAATCTTTTTAATGATGCAATTCTATCCATATGATTTGCTATCCCTCTCCCAAAATTGACCCTTCATTTCTGGTTGCGGGGTTTCCCTCTGATCTTTGTAGGTCAGGTTCTTTGGCCAAAATAACCGGCAAATAAACCGAGAGAGTCGTTCCTGTTCCCAGTTCGGATGCCACCGTGAGCACCCCGCCATGTCTTTTAATGATGGAATGACTGATAGTAAGCCCGAGTCCCTGTCCTTTATCCGCTCCCATATCTTTTGTTGAAAAATAGGGATCAAATATCTTGCTCAGGTTTTCTTTTGATATGCCACATCCCTGATCTTCAAAGGAAATTTTAATATAATTGCCAAAATTTAAGGCCAGAGAATCTTTTTTTGATATCTCGATATTTTCGCAGGACACCTTGAGTGGGCCATTATCATCCATTGCCTCTCTGGCGTTGACAACGATATGACGAACAACCTGTTTGATCTGACCTTCATCAATAGTGACGGGTTTGATATCATCGGGTATGGAAACAGTTGATTTGATGTTAGACCCTTGCAGTGATGAGGTAACAGTCTCTTTTAGCAAATCATCGATGGATGTCATTCTCTTGATCGGATCACCCCCTTTTGAAAAGGTAATCAATCGGCCAGTCAATTCCTTTGCCTTAAGACAGGCGGTTTCGGCTGCCGTGAGATTTTC
>JAFCZY010000459.1 GCA_019314105.1 Deltaproteobacteria bacterium | reverse complement strand
ACATGCTTATCCCCTCTTGTTAAGACTGTTATTGCCTATTCATCTCCGCCCACATTTACATTAAACACCTGAACCGGGGTGTCTTTTTTAAATGCCTTTTGATACTTATCATAATTATCTTTGACAATCACTCCATCCAGGCCCTGATCTTCCACCACTGCTTCGCCTGCATCCGGATTGATAATCTGGCTGAACCGGGCTGTTTCATGAGATCTTCCCCAGTTCTTATCCACCAGTGTTTGTTTTTGCAGGGTGTTGCAGCCGGACAAAACAGGTAACGCAATGGCTATTCCGATAATGATCATTATTTTTTTCATACTATTTTCCTCCATGGCATCTGATTCGCCCTGATTAATCCTCAAATGAATGACCGAATTGTCCATCCATATTTCCATCAACAGGTTCCTCTTTCGATGATTTTTTTGATGACCGTTTCATGTCAAAGTAAAACTCTGTATCGCTTGGTTCTTCATAAAAATCCGTTGGAACCGGCAGGGTCTCTTTGTCGATGGGCTTAACCAAGCGAGGTGTTACAATGATGACCAGCTCTGTTTCATTTTTTTGAAAAGATGAACTTCTGAAAAGAATTCCCAATATTGGAATATCCCCCAAAAAAGGGAATTTTTTTACACTCTCGGTGATAGATTCAGACAACAGGCCTGCGATGACAAAACTTTGCCCGTCTGCCAGTTCAATGGTTGTTGCCGTCCTTCGGGTGCTGAGTCCGGGAGCGACAAAGTTCTGATTTGTGAGAGTGGCTGTAGGCAGGCGTTCTGAAACACTGGTGTCCACTTTAATATTAATTTTATCCGGGCTTAAAACATTGGGCGTAAAGGAAAGACCAACCCCATAGTCCTTATACTCGATCGTAAGTCCATCTTCATCTGAAACCGGAATGGGATATTCCCCACCGGCCAGGAAACTGGCTGTCTGGCCGCTTAAGGTAATTAAATTGGGTTTGGCCAGAACTTTAACCTGTCCGTTTGCTTTTAAGGCATTGAGCATCGTGTCCCATGTATTATACCCAAGACCAAGGGTCGGGCCTCCCGTGGTCGTCGCAGATACACCGAAATTAGAGAGTAATTGTACTGCCACATCACCGATATGGGAAATATTTTCAAGATCAATCCCTAAATTTCTACCGACAGAGCGGGACATTTCTGCTATTTTGACCTCCAGCATGACCTGGTGGGTGCCGCCCACAGTCATCAGGTTCTTTACTTTTCCCGCCGGGGCGTAGGATTCTGAAAGCGTCAATGCCTTTGATAAATTCACAGCACTGGATACCCTGCCGGACAAGGTCAGAGAATCATTGGTTGACAGTATCTGAATTTCTTTTTCATCCGGAAGAAACTGATATAGTTTTTACTTCTATATCATATATGGTGGTCACTTTACCGTCCTGCCAGAGGATCATATTGGTCAGTCCGGCCGCCAGACCCTTGATATATATTTCTTTGGGTGAAAGGAGGATGAAATCAGCTATTTCAGGCGACCCAATTGAAATTCGCTTTACATTAATCTCTGTTTTCATCACAATTGATTTTCCCGATATGATATCAATTTTAAACGGTTCCATTGTCTCAGGAACAAGCATGTTCTGAGCCTGGGAACTGACACTGATAAATATCAGAAAAAATAAAACGATCAGTGTTATTTTATTACATCTCAGTAGCGTGGTCATCTATAGATTTCTCCTGAAAGAGGGTTATTATTCTAAATCTTAATCACTTGTCTGGTGAGTGCTATCCCTTTGATTACCTCAATCGTTACTCTGGTAATTTTCTTTTTCCGTGGCGTCGTGTATCGCCTTCTCGTAAGTTTCGATTTCCCAGAGCCGCTACCGGATACTGTCTGAGCCACAACTGATTTTGATCCTGTCAGAACATAAGAATCTAACAGCTCCGGCACGGTAATGCCTTTTGTCAGAACAATATCTGTATCCATCGCTCCTCTCAAGGCAAACTGGAGCTTGCCTTTGTTTGACGCCAAGGTCAGTCTTTCAGCCTGCTCAGGGGTCACCTCCACCGTGTATATATCGACAGGCGCTGCCTCGCCTTTTCTGTTTTCCACAATCTGGCGGCCTGCAGCCATGACATACAGGTCTTCCATTACAATTTTTGTATTGTCTTCTCCTGTTTTTCCTTTTCTCGAATCAGCAATGGTAATCAACACATCAATGCGGTTGCCCGGATTGATGAATCCGGCAATCCCCATGACATTATTCCCCCTGACGGAAACCGCCCGTTTCCCGGGTTTTAATACGGCTGAAACACCGCCGGTCTGAATGGTTGTCGGAGCCAGTCTGTGTTCTACTACTGGATCTCCTTCCATCAACGGAGAGGTGACGATGCGATTTACCACATCAGCTATTTTTGAATGATACCCTTTAGGCAGGCTGTTTTCCAGATATGGAACCGTTGTTACCATTTCCTCTGCTTCTATTCGTGATCCTATATTGATAGGAACCTTGGCAACCACAACCTGGACGACTTTGCTTTCCTTGACAACGACCGTCTCTTGAGACGTTGTTTTCCCTTTTACCCATTTGTATAAAAAATAACTCCCGCCCAAAGCAATCAGGATTGAAAGCAAAATGGGGATAAACGCCCTAAAATTGGTCATAATTCATCTCCTTGTTTCAGGATAATTTATAGCCATACAGGGTTAATCCCATGTATGAAAATCCTCCCAGAGCAATTGCGATACCATAGCAAAGCCTAGGTTTAATCTTACTTTTATTGTCAGGTTCTAACTTGTATCCTTTTGTTAGTACTATTGATAACACAGTATGACAAGCTTTTTTTAAAAAAATCTTTAATGACTTTTCATACCATAAAAGAATTCCTATCGCATATATCCCGCCAAAAATGGCCGTAAATAAAAAAACATAAACCACACTGATATACCCGACAAACGAACCAATCGCCCCCATAAGCTTAACATCGCCTGCGCCCATCCCCCCCATGCCGTAGGGGATGATCAGCAGAGCGATCCCTGCAAACATACCTCCCAGGCTGAACCCTACGCCATTCATAAAAAAAAAAAAAAAATG
>JAFCZY010000458.1:1828-3519 GCA_019314105.1 Deltaproteobacteria bacterium | reverse complement strand
GAGGTGATCACCCCTGCCCCTCTCTTTACCAGTTCCTTTCCGACCAGCGCATTCACCAGGGTACTCTTGCCGGATTTTATAACCCCGACAACCGCTATTTTCAGACGCCCGGAACGGATATGCTGTGGCATCCTGCGGCAGATTGCCTGATATGCTTTAACCGAAGGGTCACTCATTTGCGGGACGTCTTCAGTCCGTTCAAGAAGCGTTAAGGTATCATTCGTTATTTTTTCAATGGCATGTATTGAAGAAACCACTATATCGTCATCATCGCTTTTTCATATTTCAATTCAATATCAGTCAAAAAAAGAATGTCTTCGGAGATTGGACAGGTCAGCCAGGCTGAATCACTCAATTCATTATCCAGCTGGAACGGTCCCCATCCCGCACATCCCAAGACAATCATAAAGGATTTGGGGCCTTTTTGAACGGCAATGGCTTCGAGGATATCTCTTGAATTACTCAAGGCCAGCCAGTCTGCAATCCTCAGGCTGTCCTTCCAGACAAAGGGCGGGCCGTGAAGGACGAACACCCCGCTGGGCTGAACCGGACCGCCAAGATAAATCTCAAGCGAATCAACACTCTTGTCGCATTGGATCTTTAAATCATCAAACAACTCTCTTCCGGTTAACAGCGGATGCACTTTATTCACAATAAACCCGAGAGAGCCGGATTCATTATGCTCGCACATACAGGTCACGGTATGAGCAAAATTGGGATCGGGAAGGCCGGGTATGGCCAGCAGAAATTGTCCTTTCATGTTTTGAGTGATGGTATCCGTCATAAACCCGCTCCATAATTCCTATTGATTGAAAGAGTAGTTTTAAATATTTTTGTCTGATTTGCAATACTTTTTGTCATTTTTTCTGCCATACACGTCATCAAACCTGACAATATCATCCTCGCCCAGGTATGATCCGGACTGAACTTCTATCAGCTTCAGGGGAATCTGACCGGGATTTTCCAACCGGTGCATCGTTCCCAGCGGGATATAGGTGGATTCATCTTCTTTGAGCAGCATTTCTTTGTCTCCCCGGGTGACAATGGCTGAACCGGATACCACTGTCCAGTGTTCTGCGCGGTGAAAATGCTTCTGCAGCGAAAGCTTTGCCCCGGGTTTTACAGTGATTCTTTTTACCTGGAACCGAGGCTCGACATCAATGGTTTCATAGCTGCCCCAGGGTCTGTAAACCTTGCGATGGGTGACGGATTCATCCCGGCCTTGATCCTTTAACTGCCGGACAATTTTTTTAACGTCCTGAACCCGGTCCCTTGGAGAAACCAGAACCGCATCCTTTGTTTCCACGATCACAAACTTTTCCATGCCCACAGCAGCAACCAGTCTGCTTTCAGAATAAAGATAGGAATCTTTAACGTCATGGGTCAGGACATCCCCCTTGATGACATTCAACTTTTCATCCTTTTGACCGGTCTGCCACAAGGCATCAAATGATCCCAGATCATTCCACCCCGCATCAAAGGGAATCATAATGCCGTTTGACGTCTTTTCCATGACAGCATAATCAATGGAATCAGAGGGAATGTTTTTAAATCCTTCCAGGGTCAGCCTGAAAAAATCAAGATCCTGAACCCCTGCGGCGATCACTTCTTTACACGGTGCCATAATCTCCGGGGCATGGGCCTCAAGCTCTTTTATAATCGCAGACGCCCGGAACATGAAGATACCTGAA
>JAFCZY010000458.1:0-1793 GCA_019314105.1 Deltaproteobacteria bacterium | reverse complement strand
GAATAATCCCAAAGGTTACCAGCCGGTCTTTTCGGGCATATTCAAGACCCGCCTGTATGGCAGCATGAAAATCAATATTATTCTCAATGACATGATCCGCCGGCAGCACCAGAAGGATGGGGTCTGTTTTATTCTCCATAGCCTTTAAGGCGGCAAGCGCAATGGCAGGAGCTGTATTTCTTCCCACTGGTTCCAGAATAATGGCATGGGCTTCAACCTTGATCTTTCTGAGTTGTTCAGCCGTCATAAACCGGTGGTTTTCGTTGCAGATGACAATGGGCGGCCCCAGATTTTTTATCCCTTCCAGCCGTAATAGGGTATTTTGCAGCAGGGTATGGTCATTATAGATGTTAATCAGCTGTTTGGGATAAAGTTCTCTGGATAAGGGCCAGAGTCTTGTGCCTGACCCGCCTGCAAGAATTACCGGAACCATCATATTTTCTCCTGTATGGGTGGCTTTTTTGCCGTGAACACATTAATCATTAAATTGTGGTTGACAGGATAAGCATCCACCGTCTTGAGATGAAACCCTGCATCGGTCAGCCAGGTCTTTATTGTTTCTTTTTCAAATCCAAGCCATGATCCGCCAATGATCTCTTTTATTTCTTCTCTGTCATGTTTTTCAAAATCAGACAGGACAAACAGACCGCCCGGCTTGAGCACTCTGTAAACCTCGGCAATCGGCAATTCAGGCTGCGAAATATGATGTAACACCATATTCAGTATGGCCGTATCGATTTCCTGATTTTTCATTGGCAGATGTTCCAGTTCCCCCAGTCTTAACTCTGCGTTGCCGGTTCCGGACAGCCTTAACCTTGCCTGTTCCAGCATCTCAGGCGAATAGTCAATGCCGATAAGCTTATGGGAGGTTTCTTCGGACAATACGTCAATCAATTCTCCTGTGCCGCAGCCCAGATCTGAAATAGTGCCATGAAAAGAGATTTTTTCTTTGATCACGGCATTCAGATCAACCTCGCCCAGCACTTCTTTTTTCAAACGATCCCACTGAGGGGCAACGGTTTTAAAGAAGTTTTAAAGAATCGTTTCGTTCTATTTTGGCGGATTTTGATCATTTCCCGGGACGTTGCAAGATCCTTCCCGGCAATTGCCTCTTTTTCAAGGCTTTGATCCACTAAAGAGAGACTCATCTTTACGGCATCATCTTGAGCGGCAGAATAGTAGATGAAGCTTCCGTCTCTTCGGGAGGTTAAGAGTCCTGATTCCATAAGAATTTTTAAATGCCTTGAAACACCCGACTGTATCATGTCCACAACCAGGACAATTTCATTGACATTCAGCTCATAGTGCTGCAAGACATACAACAGCCGGAGACGGGTCTTATCAGAAAGCGCTTTGAAACATTTAATCAGTTCCATCGCACAGGTTATTTTACGGTCAGCACAGGGCAGTGGGCATCAAGGATAACAATCTGTGCCGTGGATCCAAAAATCAGCTTCCCCACTTTGGAACGGCTTCGAACCCCTATAATAATTTCGTCAACATTCTTTTCTTCAGCAAACTTTACAATATCTTCCCCTGCTTCAAACCCACGAACCAGCAAATGGGTCTGACTTTTAATACCATAATCATCAAAATAGGCCTTTGCCTGTTTAAGATTTTTTTCAGCCGCGACAACTTCCTGTACCTCTGATGCCTCTGAGCTCTCCCCACCGACCAGAGAGGTTACAATCAGAATTTCACCTTCAAAGGCCTTCGCCTGTTTAACTGCGACATCCATCAAATCCTTCCCCACATCCATTCCTTTATATCCCACCAGAATTTTCACTGCTGAC
>JAFCZY010000138.1 GCA_019314105.1 Deltaproteobacteria bacterium | reverse complement strand
CTTGAAGTACTGCGCCGAATCAGAAAAACCGGAAAGCCTGCGGAAGTCATTATTATTACCGGTCATGGAGACATGGAAAATGCAGTGGAGGCGCTTGATTTGAATGCGTCTGATTTTATCAATAAACCGGTTGAGAGACAGGCGTTGGATTCCGCTCTTGCACGGGCTGAAAAAAGAAAACAAATGCCGCAGGATATGCCCTTTGAATTTGCTGGAACAATAGAGAGGAATACATTTATTATTTTGGTAAAAGGAAAATTGACGGTATCGGCAAAAGAATCTTTTTTATCATTGTTTAAATCTGACTCACTGAAGACTATCAAAGAAGTTCGTCTGATATTTGATGACAGTTTTTCCATTGATCGATCAGGTATATCTCTTTTAATGGCGGTGATACAGGATTTAAGAAAGAAGGAAGGGGTTGCTATCGGTATGGAAAATCTGTCCTATAATTATGTGAAAGTATTCCAGATGGTCGGAATTGACAAGATGGTAACGCTTAAAGCGGTATCGTTGGAAGAGTAAGCTGGTAGATTATCATGATCACTCGATATTCCTCTCCCCATGTTTCAGATGTCGTCAAGCGGAAACGCCTGTTCCTGGCTTTGGATGAAAATTTTCACCGGCAGAATTTTCTGATTACGGGCCAGGCTGCCCAGGGGAAATCAACCCTTGTGGCGTCTTATCTTCACCCTTTGCACGACCCTGTTTTATGGTTTCATCTTTCCGAGGATGACGCAGATTATATTAAATTATCAGATAAGCTTGTCAGAGGGCTCTACGCGGTGTCTGGAGAAAACAGGACGGCGTCGGATGTCTTTATTCCTGACACGACCCTTGGCACGGAAAAGGGAGTGTTAAGATATATTGAAGGTCTGGCCATCCTCCTTCAGGAGTTGATGACGCCTGTCATTCTTGTGCTGGATGATTTTGAAGCGATTGATGAAACCTCATCCGGTTTCCAGCTTGTTAAAGGTATTCTTGACATTCGATTTGATCAGTTGAAATTTTTTGTTTTATCCAGAAGTATCCCATCTTTCACTATCCCGCGGCTCAAGATGGAGCACAATATGTTTGTACTCACAAATGATGATCTTGCCTTTACCCTTGATGAAACCAGGTTGTTTTTCACAGGAAAACTCCAGGCCAATCATAGTGATATCGAAAAGATTCACAAGAGTACGGATGGCTGGGCAGGGGGGCTTGTGTTAGTGTCAGAATCCATGCGGCAGTTCAAAGATCTGTACCATCTTCCAGATCGGTTATCATCGGAAGCTTTTGATTTCTTTTCACAAGAGATTTACAAAACTATTCCAGAAGCAACCCGTGAATTTTTAATCAAAACATCTATTTTAGATATTATTGATCTTGAGATGGTTCATCATGTTTTTAATTTGCCCGATGCACTGAAAATTTTAACCGAGCTTGAAAAAAGAAATTTGTTCATCCAGCGAATCGATTCAGACAGTAGATGGCCAAAATTTAAATATCACAGGTTGTTCAGAGAATTCCTTTTACAGGATTTTTTAAAGACAAAGGGCAGTGGTGCCTATAAAACGATTCATCAGAAAATCGGGCAGTTTCTTTGGGAAAGAAAAGATCATGAACAGGCAATGACGTATTTTTTCCAGGCAGATGCGTTTTCAGAGATGGTTCGTATTATCAAAATCAAAGGTACAGATTATATTATTAAAGGAAAGATGTCCGGGCTTGAGAAGTGGATCAATCGTCTTCCGGATAAAATGATTCAGACGGATCCCTGGTTGATATTTTTTTCTACCATGACCCGGCGTATCAAAGGTGGGAAGAAAAATATCAGGGCGTTTCAAAAGGCGTTTGAGCTATTTGAACAACTTCATGATCATCGGGGCATATTGTTGTCTATTGCCTATCTAATTGAAGCGGCGGTGTTTATCCGTCAGCCTTCCAGAATGATTCTGGACTGGATTAAAAAGGGTGAAAAACAGCTTCGTCATATTCATCAAAAAAATAGATATCCATGGGCAAGAACAGTGTTGTGGCAGAAGATAGGTTTGGGCTACATTGCAGGAGACGGAGATATCCCGAAAGGCGTATCTGCCTGCCAGAATGCCATTCTTCTGGGCCGGCAGATCAATACGCCTGATCTGGAGCTTAATGCATCTATTACCATGACATTTGGATATGTCCAGGGGGGAGATTTTGTCAGGGCAAGGCAGATGCTGTTAAAAATAAAAGAGATTCCTCAGCAAGGACAGAACCCGGAATACAGAGCCCTTCAAAGTATTGTGGATATTGATTTTGCACTGAAAAATGGTCGATTTAATGATGCAAGAGAATTATTAAACCAGTCTGAACAGGATATAGAGAAATTTGGATTGATTTTTTTATATCCGGGATTTGTTGAAGCCAAAGCCCTGCATATGGTTTATACAAAACAATTTGATGAAGCACGTCAGATGGCAGATCATTTGAATGATTTTTCAATATTGGAAGGAAATGATTTTTATAAAGGAATTTCTCATCGAATTAAGGCGATAAGCTTTTTAAAGGAAGAAAAATGCAAAGAGGCTGAGCAGGAGATTCAAACGGCGTTAAAACAGCTTGAACTGGCAAAAAAAGGAGATATTCATTATTTTTTAACCCAGCAACTGGCGGGCATGATCTATTTTTGCGGTAAAAACTTTTCAAAGGCGAAACATATGCTGCTGCAAGCTCTTGATTATTTTGAGCGGATTTCGTCTGATCTTTGTTGTACGGAAAGCTGTTTCACATTAGGGATATTATCCTGGGAGTGCAATGACCCTCAATCGGCATTTGACTATTTGCGTCGGGGGCTTGAGAAAGCCTTGCAGAAAGGGTATGTGTTTTTCCCTTTAATTACTGAGAAGGTGTTGATCAAGGGGCTTTTATTAATGGCAGCATCCAATAGAATTAAACCCTTTGAGCCTTACGCAGTTTCTTTGATTTTACAATGTGATCGGGCAGAAATTTTTGAACAGATGGATTGGTTGACGGGTTCGGGAAAACAGGGACAAAAGAACAGCATGATAGAAAATTTTAAACCCCTGTATAGAGGACTTTTATCAGGAATCAGAATCGAAACGCTTGGGCAGTTTAATGTATTTAGTGGTAATAAAGTAGTGATTACTGCTGCATTTGAGGGGGCAAAGCCCCTGCTGTTGCTTAAATCAATCGTACTTCACGGATCAAGGGATATCCCAAAAGAAATTTTAATTGATGATTTATGGCCGGAAGCAACAGCCAAAGCAGGAGAAAAAAATTTTAAAATTAACCTTCATCGCCTGCGAAAGGCGATAGAACCTGATTTTAAAAAGGAATTTGGATATGCTTATATTATTCAAAAGGCCGGGCTGATATCCCTTGATCCGAAGCTTGTCACGCTTGATGTAGATGAGTTTATTGCCTTTGGTGCAATGGCCATGGAAAATGAAAAAAACAATCGGTTTGAAACCGCGCTTGAATGGTATGACAAGGCAGTGAAAATTTATAAAGGGGATTATTTTGCTGAAGAACCTTATCTGGGATGGATATTTCGGAAAAGAGAATTTTTTAAGTCAAGATATATTGAGTTTTTGCAAAAAAAGGCCATGCTTCACGAAGAACTGAATCAGATGAATAAGGCCATTGACACCTGGCAACTTATTTGTGAGGCAGAACCTTATCTTGAAGCAGTCTATCAGAACTTGATGATTTTATATGCGGATTCCGGTCAGAAAAACAGGGCCATGGCTGTTTTTCAGGAGTGTCGTGCCTTATTAAAAAAGGATCTGGGAACAGAACCGGATGTGCAGACACTGGATATTTTCTATAAGATAAAGTCCAGATAAAAAAACTTAATTTTTAAGCTATAAAGAGACATCATGGGTAAGTGATCCAGTAGTGGTATATCCTTTTTCACTGGCTTTCATATCAAGATGAAGGGTAGCGATCTGCTCCAGTTTTGGATAAAATGCACGATCCATTTGTCTTAAATCAACTATTTTAATATACTTATGGCAGTTATCACACAGATTTACCCGGTATTCTTTTTCTTCTTCGTTGAAAAAATAATGCAGATTATCTTTATCATTGTTATCACAAAATACACACCCCATCCGTTTGACCAGCCATTCATGAGCGCAGAAGCAACATTTTAAATGGCGGTTGCCGTCTTTGTCCAGAAACCCCATATCCGGATGATTCCCACAGACGGGGCAGTACCCTTTTTTAAAATTCGGCATATCGGTAAGATAGGCTTCAAGCTGTTCTGAACAAGTCCAGATACTCGGGGCGATACTGGTATAACCAAAAAAGATAAGTTCGTGTTCAGGTATGTCCAAACTCATAGATAGTTCATGCAGGGGTAATGCCTGATTGTTAAGGATAGCCAAAAATAGTGTTTCCAGATTTAAGGTATGATGATGCCTGCCATCCTTTAACATCCGGGCATTGGATGACAGATTTGGTGCAAAGGTATCTGCCAGGTTGCAGATTGTGTCAAACAATTGTTCTGCTGTATTTAAATCAATTAAAAATTCAGATTGATCAATTAATGGCAGTTCATTCTTTTGTTTTATTTTCAGCAGATCAGGTTCAATGATGACAGAGGACAACTGGATCTTCTCCCGGCTTTCTTCCTGGGCCATAAAAATTCGGGTGTAAAAATCAAGGATCGACTGGTAAGAGGGTCTGAATTTTTTGATCAAATCAGAAGACTGTTTCAATTGTTCAATTGTTATCATATTTTTGTCCTTGGAAATCTGCCCGGGGAAATATACGATTCTCCCGGGCAGCAAAATAAGATTGAATACTGCTTATACCTTCATCATCCGGGCAAATGGCCCCATCATTTTACGTAGGGCAACACTACGGCTTAACCCGCCCTTGTTTGTGCTTGCCACAGCATAGTCCGCATAGAATTTTGGATCATGGCCGACCAGATAAATGACATTGACCTCATCCGGATTCAGCAGCATGGCGTTTGGAAATTTTTGCTTCACCTTCCCAAGTCTTTTTTGGGCTATGGCCAAGATTTCTTCCCGATCTCCAAACTGCATGGCACCTGTGGGACAGGCGGTAACACAGGCAGGTTTAAGCCCGTTGTGAACCCGGTCATTGCACATGTCACATTTTGCAAGCGTGCCGTCCGCAGCCTTTCTGGGAATATTATAGGGGCATGAACTGATGATTTCATCGGCATCCAGTTTTTTAGTTTCCGTGGTATATAAAATTGCCCCTGTTGCAGGATCACGATAGATTGCCGTTTCATCGAATGCTGTTTCAAGGCAGGGGGCATCCATACAATGCCGGCACTGATCCGGAAAAAATAGCCATTCAAGTCGATTGTTAACGATCTCTTCATTCATCCGGACAAGTTTGTAGGTATTAAAGGAGAGATCCTGGGGATTTTGAAAGCTCCCCACGTTTGTTGTTTTTTCAGCAGGCAGGTCATGCCATTGCTTGCATGCAACCTGGCACGCCCTGCAGGCAGTACAGATAGTTGTATCGATTAATATTGATTTAGACATGTTGTCATCACCTCCTTTAAAGCTTTATTACATTGACCATAAAGGCCTTGGTTTCAGGGATTCTGGTGTTTGCATCACCCGCCGGAGGCGTCAGAAGGTTGGCGCTTTCTTCTGTCCCGGTGGATGGCCAGCGCCAGCCGTAATGCCAGGGTATTCCCACCTGGTGAACCGTTTTATTGTCGATTTTAAAGGGTCTGAACCGTTTGGTAACAATAGCGGTACACTCCAGGCTTGCCCGGGCACTGGTAACATTGACACGTTCTCCGTTCTTGATTCCCCGGAGTTTTGCCAGTTCTTCACTCATCTCAACGAACACATTGGGCTGCAATTCCATGAGCCATTCCTGGGG
>JAFCZY010000137.1 GCA_019314105.1 Deltaproteobacteria bacterium | reverse complement strand
CCCGACAATTTCCCTGCTTTCTCCGGGCATGGCAATATCTTCTATGGTATGTGAAATAAATTGATCGGCAGCCCTGCAGAAGGTGTCGCTCAAATATACGTCATATCTGTTGTTGTCCACACCGGGTGTTAACCGATCCAAAGCAAAGGATATGGTATAATCTGTCACCGAGAATTGGTCTATACGGGGGTTTTTAAAAAACCAGAATCTCATTTTAAAGTCTGAATTCTTTCTTGCAATGATCGCAAAAAGAAGTGGCCAGCATTTGTTTACAATGGACACATTTATCCGATAGATAGCGTTGCTTGCCCTGCATTTTACCACAATCGGGACAACGCCAGTCTTTGCGTGTTGAAATAAATTTATCACAATAGGGACATTTGACGGGAACTTTTCTAAAAATCAGATAAAAAATACCCGACCCAATAAAAAATGGGCCCAACAATTTAAATTGAAGGGTTGTTGCAAACTGATCAAATTCAGATGCACCTGAAAGAATAACCCACAGCAAAAAAAAGATGGCTGTGAGTGCAAGAAATTTAAACCGAAAATGAAAAAAAACACTTTTTAATGGTTGTTCCTCCATGTTTTGTACGCTCCTTTATCCTTTTTGTTTTATGTTAATAAAAACTTCATATTCTGCTAAATTATTCCAAAAAGCGGCCCGCCCCTTTTTCCCAATACATCCACTTTTTCTGCCACTTTTTTATCGGATACCAATGGATCGGCATGAAAAGGCTTTATCCTGGCATCTATAATTAACGGGGGGTTGCATCCCCAATGTTTAAAAACGATTTTTTCATTGACCCCGTAAATATCATGGGACGGATTTGATCTTAAAAAAGTTACCCATAAAAAATTTGAAAATGATTTTGCTGCAAAATCGGCATCATCCACCACCACAAACAGGGGCAGTGTCTCAAAATCAGCTTGAGTCTGCAAGTGCTTTTTCAAACGGTTGATTTGTATTTTTCCTTTTAGATATGTCTTAAAATCTGGACCTTCAAGCACTACCATGCCCGGTGCAGCAATTTTTGGATGTTTGAATTCCTCGGGTAAAGAAAAATATTGTGGGAATTCACTTTTCAGGTGCCGTCTTTTTTCACCTGCTGCTGCCATCACCAGTTTTGATCCAAGATTTATGTTTTGGGTAGAATAATCAAGGGTGTCCATGGTTGTTTTGGTAAAGAAATGAAGATCCGATTCGAAATCAATTCGTTCAAGCATATGAATAAAAAATGCTTTCTCATCCTTCACATTCAGCCCGGGGTTGTCTTCGTGGGCACAGATCTTTCTCATCCTTCACATTCAGCCCGGGGTTGTCTTCGTGGGCACAGATCATCAGATATTTTGCCAGCGATAACTGACCCGTGCCCAGAACCCTGCTTGCATGGGTTAACAATTCTCTTGGCACCCTTCTTTCATAAGGGACATACCGCTCATGGGCTTTGACAAGCAGCAGAGGGTGAACCCCTGCATCATCTACTGCATTCACGGCAGTAACGCCCGGGATGTTGTCCGGAATCGCCGATCTTGTGATCTCATGGATCAATCTGCCAAAATTGGCATCTTCCTGTGGCGGACGGCCCACCACGGTAAACGGGAAAATGGCATCTTTTCGGTGATAAATCGATTCTATCTTTATATAGGGATACTCATGATCAAGAGAATAATATCCCAGATGATCTCCAAACGGCCCTTCTCTTTTTGCTTTCCCCGGAACAACACTCCCCGTGATACAAAAATCCGCATCCGCAGAAATCAAATAATTATTTTGATGTGCATATCTAAAATTCCTGCCCGAAAGCGCTCCGGCAAAAGCGATTTCAGGAAGCCCTTCCGGAAGCGGCATAATCGCCGCCAGGGTATGAGCAGGCAGCCCACCGATAAAAATACTAACCCGCAACGCCTGGTTTCTCTCAAGGGCCTTTTTATGGTGATTACCAATCCCTCTGTGTAATTGATAATGAAGCCCGATCTCTTTGCCGAAATCATACTCATTGCCTGAAATCTGAACCCTGTACATGCCCAGATTTGAACTGAAAATAGACTCCTTTTCAGGATCTTTGGAAAAGACCTGGGGCAGCAGGATAAATGCTCCGCCATCCTTTGGCCAGCATTTAATCATGGGAAGATCCTGAATATGACATTTGTTTTTCAGAACCTTGGGATTGGATGTTTTTAAAGGCAATGAATGCAACACTGCCGGCAGCGCTTTTAATATTTTACCGGGAGATTTACAACACGACCTCAAATCTGATTTGATATCGACGAGGGCTTTGACAGATGCAAGTTGGGGTTCAAAAATTTTAAGCGTTCGCTCCCAGGTACCGAACAGGTTTGACACGGCAGAAAATTTACTGTTTATGACATTTGCAAACAATACTGCCGGCCCATTGGCATTAAATACTCTTCTTGTGATTTCAGCCATTTCAAGGTTCGGATCAACCGGTTCTTGGATTTTTACAAGTTCACCCTGTTTTTCCAAGACGTCTATGCAGTGTCTGAGGCTTGAAAATTTCATGATTGCCTATTGGGTATAACCCCATTCTTTCAGCCGAGTATATGCATACTTGGAATATTTATTGGGTTGATAATTGATCAGTTTCAAATATGTCATGTAGTTATTTGCCGCAAGGTCATTGTCACCCTTCTTATCAAGGCAGTATCCCTTGTAAAAGGTCATTTGCGGGTTACCCGGCAAAAGTTCATCACATTTGACAAAATTTTGATAGGCCTTCCCATATTTTTTAAGTTCACTGCTTGCAATCCCCGCAATATAATATCCCTGGGCTTCTGCGGGATACAGCTTTTTCGCCGTGTTGGCATATGCCAAAGCCTGTGCCGGTTTTTTCCTGAGCATCAGACATTTGGACATTAACACATGAGCTGTATAATCATGCTTTAATTTATGGATCGATTTTTTAAACGTATTCTCGGCTTTGTCAACCTCTTTTCTGGCCATATATTTTTCTCCCTGCTGCAAA
Source organism: Deltaproteobacteria bacterium (assembly GCA_019314105.1). GTDB lineage: Bacteria > Desulfobacterota > Desulfobacteria > Desulfobacterales > Desulfobacteraceae > Desulfobacula. Next base: position 4,180 of record JAFCZY010000137.1, on the reverse strand, counting down.
AGTTCTATGCCTTCTTTTTTTGCCCGGAGGAAAGCAATATTATCCATATATCTTTCTCGATTCAACGGATAATCTTTTGTATACCGGTAAACTCCTTTTTCTCTTTGAACAGCAGAATTTAACCGTTCCACACTCATTGGATGGGTTGAAAAAAGCACCCGGGCAGCGCTTGGGCTTTCTTTATGAAGGGAATCAAGCATTTCCATGAGCCCCACAAATCCTTTGGAAGGATAGCCTGCCTTAACCATGTACTCATTGCCAAGATAATCTGCTTCTCTTTCATTATCCCGGCTGTACCTGGACAAGAGCAATCCCTGACCCAGCATGCCGAGCTGTTGCGTCAACTCATCGAGGCCTGCCCCCTGGGAACTTGCTGCAATGGATAAACCGCTCACAAGCATAGAGGAAAGCCGTCCTTTGGACATCTGCTCTGCCGCATGCCTTGCATTAACATGGCCCAGCTCATGGCCTAACAAAGCGGCCAGCTGCGCCTCATTGTCAAGTTTCAATAAAATTCCCCTTGTAACAGCAATGGAGCCTCCGGGGAATGCATATGCATTAATATAGGTTGCATTCACACAGTGAAAATTATACGGCATATCGGGCCTGTGAACATTTGGCAGCAATCCTTTGCCGACATCAGATACATATTGATTAATTTTAGCATCCCGGGTAATGCCATAATCTGAAGAAAACTGAAAGGATGACTGCTGCTTATCAATCCCGATCTCCTGCTGTTTGGAAACCATCATCAATTGTTTTTTCCCTGTGACAGGGTCAACATCACACCCGGTAAAAAATATCGGGCCTGCAATGGATGCAGACACAAAAGCCCCATATTTTAAAAACAGCCTTCTTGACATTGGATTTTGGGGTATTGATTTATTCATTTTCCTATTGCAAGTTCTATCCTTTGTGCTGCCTGCCGGTTTATAGACATAAGATTAATGAGTTTTCATGAACAGACTGATAATTAATAGAATAAGGCTGAGCCCAAGCAGAAAACAGAAAAACGGCAGCTCATAAATCAGATAATCAAGTGAATTTTGTACAGCAGCAATATTCGTCAGCACAATGATGGCCTCAGAATTGGTTTCTCCGATTAGTTTTGAAACCGTTAAATCAGCCCAGAAATTTTTGATTCCCATAAAATTTGAAATGCCGGTGAAAAGACCCACAAAAAGACCTACAAGCAAGGAATAAATCCCAAGTTTTGTTATCATTTTCTTTTTCCTTATTCCTGATTTTAAAAAATTAGGTTTAATGCTGTTTCAATATATTCTGCAAGTATCGCTCAAGTCAAACTATTTTCCCCGGGACAATCGCATGTAAAGTAAAAATTACGCTTAATATTGTCTGTAAATCCAAACCCGAACCCTGTTTATTTAAAAAAATTTGTTTTGAATCATAATTTATTGTATGTACATTTTATAAAAAATAATCAGGGAAAGTTAAAAATGGAAACTAAAAAATAATGAAACACCTGTTTAAATGGATCCTTTCCATTTTAGGCTGGACAATATCAGGAGCGGCTCCGGACGAAAAAAAATATATTATCATTGTTGCACCCCATACATCCAATATTGATTTTTTTCTTGGAATTGCTGTTAAGTTTGCCATTGGCTTGAAAGCAAATTTTCTGGCCAAGGAAATTTTATTTCAACCACCATGGGGATGGATTTTTTATAAGCTGGGTGGATATCCAGTGAAACGAAACAAGCACTACAACCAGGTCGATTATATCGTTAAAATTATAAATGAAACGGATCGATTTGTTTTGGCAATCGCACCAGATGGAACTCGTTCAAACTCAGGGCAATGGAAAACAGGGTTTTACTGGATTGCAAAATTGGCAAGGATACCCATTGTGATGGTCTCTTTTGATTATGCTAAAAAAAATGTCACCTTTTCAGAACCTTTTTATCCAACAGAAAATACAGAAGGAGATCTTTCAGTAATGAAAACCTTTTTTAAAGGAGTGAAAGGAATCAAGCAAGTAAGTTAAACAGGCCAAAACCAAATGAATAAATATGGTGTAAAGATTTTCAAAGCAGGATTCTGATTGATGTTTTTTAGTCTCCAATTAACATTAATGGCAGCATGATTAAATTGAGCCATACATTTTCTATATATTTGAATTTCATTCATGAAGTTTAATTCCACTTGTACTCCCATATTCGATATGTTAAATTTCATCAAAACTGAGTGGTTTTTTATATTGTAAATTTTCCAATCAAGTGGAAAACAATCTGGTATAATCCTCAGCATCCTATTCATCTCTGCTTTCATTTGTTTTAAGCGCACCACTATTTTTATAAATTCAAAATATTGAGGGAGGTGTGAAAATGAGAAAAATCTTTTTGATTTCCATGTTGAGCCTGTTTGTTTTTTGTTCAACAGGGTATGCAGAACTCATAGACAATGGTGATGGTACAGTGACGGACACAAAGACAGGACTGATGTGGCAGAAGGCAGAAGCCGGAACCAAACCCTGGGAAGCGGCCCTTGCTTACTGCGAGACCCTTGGGCTGGCAGGCCACAGTGACTGCGACTGCCAGACCGAAGTGAGCTTCAGTCCCTTTTTGATTCTATATACAATAATCCCAGCATCAACAAAACGGCATTTTCCGATGCCATGTCGTCCGGCTATTGGTCTTCTAATACCTATGCCGATAATACTGGCTACGCATGGGCCGTATATTTCGGGGATGGCGACGACTACGCCGTCGATAAGCATATAGGCAGAGATGTGCGGGCTGTTCGAGGTGTAAAGTAATGGGGTGTTAGAGGATTTGAAAATTTAATTATTATTTTTGGAATTTTTCGGAGAGAGCTTTTTGAGGTTGCCCCAAAATCATTTTCAAATTGACCGCCACCGCTATTTTTATTCCAAAGGGCGAATGTGGTGAGTCTGTTTCATAGTGCTCAGTCTATATAAATTCTAGGCAACCCCACATATATTATATGCCGGGTTTTCAACTTTAAAATGTTAATTCCATTATATAAGCCGTGGACTTTATCCAAGGCCATATTATATATTCAATTCAATATAAAAAATTTAAGCGAGCAATTCTGGCTATAGTCCAAACCCATTAAACCGTTTGAATTAACAATTTTTAAAGTTATGATTCTGTTTCTGAATACTTCAAAGTCCCACGACATTTAGGAAACTGAGAGCATCCCCAAAATTGATTTCCCGCATTAACACCTTTTTTTACAGTTCGCAAAATCATTGTATTTCCACATTTAGGGCAAGCCATTCCATTTTGTTTTGCTTTAACAATATCCTTAACGTGTTTTACATGCTCACGATTCGTTTTAAAGGATCGCTCAAATCTTCCAGATTCAATAATTCTGATAGCTTCTTTAACTTCTCCATCGGATAAAAGAATTTCATTTTTTGATTTAATAAAATTGATATATCCCCTAGGATAATTGACGTTTGCAGGCATAGCTGTTTTGAAAGTAGCATCACCGACAAAAACAATCACGGAGATTATTTTATCCGGTTCAATATTCAATGCATTCTCAAGAATTTTGACGTGTTTGTAATTCTGATGTAAAGGATTTTGAAATTTTGTTTTATGCTTGAAAATAGTTTGGGTCCACATTTTCTGGTGTTCACTTCCAAAAATCCAACCCTTCATATTCTTGGTTTCAACAACAAAAATACCATACTGAGAAACAATGATATGATCAATTTGCGTTGCCCCATCTTCTGTGGGTAATGTCACATTTTTGATCAGGTGGTATTTATTTTTATCCAGAAATACACTCGAAGCTAAATTGATTATCACTTCTCCAATGAAACCTTTAAAGAAGGGAGTTCTAAGAAAGGCGAGTATAATCACTAATAATAAGAAATACCAATATTCAATCATTATTGATATAAAAAATCCAGGCGTCAGTTCCATTCAGTCCTCGCTCAGTATCAGAGTTTATTGATTTGATTCACTATAAAATGTTAATTCCCATATACATTTTTTTCCGTCATATCTGATTATATACACTTCATTGTCAGATCCTAAACATTTAAAATATCTGTGATCAGGTGCCAGCCACATATCCAAAATCTTGTTAACCCATCTTTTCGAACGAAAACTAATAAGGCAAGTAATTACAGGAAGTTATGCTTTTTAGATCTTCGTTATGGCACTACTTTTGTTTTCTTAATCGTTCT
>JAFCZY010000136.1 GCA_019314105.1 Deltaproteobacteria bacterium | reverse complement strand
AAAAAAGGATCTGGCATCACACTGGTTTTAGTCGGTGTCCTGTTCCTGATCACAAAAGGAAAAATCTCCACCCTTCTAAATATTTCTTTCACAATTGGTGATGTCTGGATGTTAACAGCGGCCATCATATTTGCCATTTACAGCCTTCTTTTAAAAAATAAGCCGGAAGGGTTAAGTATTAAAGCGTTACAGCTTTCCACTTTTATCTTAGGACTGCTTTTTTTGTTCCCTTTTTTCTTATGGGAACAGCTTACTGTTCATCAATCATTTTTAAATCAAACCACCATCCCGGCAATTCTTTATGTCGGCATCTTTGCATCGCTGTGTGCCTTTGTGCTGTGGAATCAATCCATTATCATACTCGGGCCATCCAAAGCAGGCATGGTATATTATACCCTTCCCCTGTTCAGTGGTTTTTTAGGATATCTTTTTTTGAATGAAAAGATTAGTATGATTCATTTTTACAGCATGATACTTATTTTTTCCGGTATTATCGCCACCAATCATGAATCAACCTCTGGCAGGTAAGGCTGAGAAAAATTCTGGCAACAGGCTCAGTAAAGACCACAAAGGCAGACGCAATGAAAACTCAAAAATATGCACAGGATTCCATCGTAATTATTTCCAGAATCATGCTGCCCGAGGATGCCAATGCGGCAGGGATTGTCCATGGTGGTGTTGTCATGAAGGAGATTGACAATGCCGCCGGTGTTACAGCGATAAGACATACCCGGAAAATCTGCGTAACTGCATCCATAGATCGACTGGATTTTTATAAACCCGCATTTATCGGCAACCTTTTAACAATAAAAGCGAGTATCAATTACACGGGCAGAACTTCCATGGAAATCGGAACACGAGTTGAAACTGAAAACCTGTTGACCGGGGTTAAGACCCACCTTGCATCCGCTTATCTGACTTTTGTTGCTCGGGGGGAAGACAAAAAACCGGTGAAAGTCCCTCCCCTGAAACTTGTGACAGAAGAAGAGTTCAGGAGGAACCGCGAGGCCCTTGCAAGAAGAAAATTACGACTGGCTGAAAAACGAAAGGAATCTGGCTGCCGGACAGATCCGGACAAGTGTTAAGTGTATTGATTCACTTTTTATTCATATTTTATCATGGTATTTGAAAAATAAAATAACTACTCATAAATTGAAGGAATAATCATGAGAGACCCCATTTTTGAACCTATTACCATCAATACACTGAACATTAAAAACAGAATATATCTTCCTGCCATGCATCTGGGGATGGCTCAGGAGTTTGAAGTCACAGACCAGATTATTCATTTTTATGCCCAAAGGGCCAAAGGCAAGCCCGGAATGATTTGTGCCGGCTATGCAACCGTGGATGAACTCTCCGGAAATACCCAGAATATCGGTGCCCATGATGACAAATTCATACCCGGCCTTCAAAAGCTGTCAAAAGCCATCAAGGACAACGGGTCTTTCAGCGTCCTGCAACTCAACCATGCGGGGCGATATAATTTTTCTTTTTTCCTCAATGGGAAACAGCCTGTGGCACCCTCTCCCATCGCATCAAGAATGACAAAAGAAACCCCGAAAGAAATGACGATGGATGAAATAAAGGCAACCATCAACGCTTTTGCACAGGCCGCAGTAAGGGTTAAAAAATCTGGATTTGATGCCGTTGAAATCTTGAGCGGAACCGGCTATTTAATCAGTGAATTTCTTTCTCCTTTGACCAACCAGCGGTCTGACAATTACGGCGGCAGCTTTGAAAACCGAATGAGATTCGGGCTTGAAATTGTAACGGCTGTCAGAGATGCTGTGGGAAAGGAGTTCCCTTTAATTGTCCGCATGAACGGCAATGATTTTATGCCCGGCGGAAACTCACGACTGGAACTTCAGGCATATGCCAAAGCCTTGTCAAACAACCTGGTTGATGCCCTTTGCATTAATGTAGGATGGCACGAAGCACGCGTCCCCCAGATTGTGGCCTCCGTACCCAGGGGCACTTTTGCATACTTAGCCCGTGGGATCAAAGAAATTGTAAGTGTACCGGTTATTGCAAGCCACAGAATTAATGACCCCAAAACAGCAAGACAACTGCTGGATGACGGTATGTGTGATATGGTGGCAATGGGTCGCAGCCTTATTGCAGATCCAATGCTTCCTGAAAAAACAAGGCTTGGAAAAGAAAACGAAATCATGCATTGCATTGCCTGTGCCCAAGGATGCTTTGACAACCTTTTCAAATTAAACCATGTTGAATGTCTTTGCAATCCCCTGGCCGGTTATGAAGGCACTGAACCGGTTCAGAAGGTTGCATCTCTTAAAAAAATCCTTGTTGCAGGCGCAGGCCCTGCAGGAATGACAGCAGCACTCACTGCTCATTCACGGGGCCATAACGTGATCATTTATGAAAGCCGGACCAGACCTGGCGGACAGCTTTACCTGGCCGCCGCCCCTCCGGGAAGGCAGGAATTTGCCCAGCTGGCTCGTGATCTTGAAACTCAAGTCACCCTGCAGAAAATACCGATTATTTTAAAGACAAAACTAACCGATGACCTCATTAAAAAAGAAGCCCCGGATACGGTCATAGTGGCTACCGGTGCAACCCCCCTGATACCCCCCATCCCCGGTATAGAGCTTCCCCATGTTGTAAACGCCTGGGATGTATTACAAAATAACGTGGCTACCGGCAAAAAAGTAGCGATTATCGGTGGTGGCGCTGTCGGGGTTGAAACCGCCCTTTTCCTTGCAGAAAAAGGAACCCTGTCAGCCGAAGCCGTTAAATTTCTTCTTGTGAACAAGGCCCAGACCCCTGAGACGCTTTTTGAAATGGCAACCCAGGGAACCAAACAAATTATCCTTATTGAGATGCTGGACAAAATAGGAAAAGACATTGGAAAATCAACCAAATGGGGCATGATGCAGGATCTTGGCCGGTATAAGGTAGAAACGATGACGGCCAGCAAAGTCATTACCATCACCCCCAAAGGCCTGAATATTGAACAAACCGATGGCATTCATGAAATAGCAGCGGATACAATCGTAATTGCAGCCGGCTCTGTTTCAAATAATCCCCTTGAATCCGTGCTTGAAAAAATGGGTGTGGAATACAGGGTTGCCGGAGATGCAAAACAAATTGCCACGGCTTTTGAAGCTGTCCACCAAGGCTATAAGGTTGGATTGGAGATATAAAAGATACCTATCCATTTAAACAATTTGTTCTTGACAATAAGGGAATATGCCTCTAAGGAAATAAAGGAGAATGTCAATTCCAATATAAATTCCGGCAAGTGTTACATAAAAATAAAGGACGATCATGGAACAAACTAAAATTAAAATGATAGAAGATTTTATTTTTGAAACTGAACTTGCAGTAAGACTGACAGATATAAATTATGGTAATCATGTTGGCGATGATGCCTTTGTTTCCCTCATTCATGAAGCAAGGGTGATGTTTCTGAAAAATTTTGGTTTTTCAAAACCAGATATTGCCGGAAAAGCATTGGTTATTTCAGATCTTTCTGTTTCATATAAATCGCAATCGTTTTATGGCGATAATTTAAAATTTGAAATAGGTGCGGGTAACTTTAACAAATATGGGTGTGATCTATTCTACCGGGTAACAAATACAAAAACCGGCAACTTAGTCATACTTGCAAAAACCGGCATTGTTTTCTTTGACTTTACCAAAAATAAGATTACGACTCCCCCTGAGCCATTTTCATCTCGCTTTTCACCTGTCTGATTAGAGGCAAGGATAAAATTGTCCGGGTAAAATGTTAATCTCCAAAGCAAGCCCCTAACCGGACACCATTGAATAAAAATAGAAGGCACGTAATTCTTGACAATATTCTTGTCTTGCACTATTAAGTTTCTGACTGAAATAATAACCTTAAAATGATAAAATAAAGATGAGACATACCCTGTTAAATACCATTTTTCTGCTCATGGCTGTTATCGGATTCTATGGTATCACCGAAATTCAAATAGCAAAAACGCTTGTCCTTGTTTTTATTGCCCATACGGTCGGTGGCCGGGCCGCTGGCATTGGCCTGTGTATTTATAATGGATTTGGCACCTTTCCCACTATTTTTTATAATTTTTATATTGAAGTCCTTATCGTCTGTTTCACCTATGCCGCCTTTGTATTAAGTACCACCAATTATTTAAGGAACGAATGGCTGATAAAATTCATGGCCCGTCTGCACGGAAAAGCCCTTGAGAAAAAAGAAAAAATAGAACCCTTCGGATGGATCGGCATTTTTCTCTTTGTCATGGCTCCCCTACCCGTAACCGGACCGGTGATGGGGTCTATTATCGGATATATAATCAGATTAAGCTTTCTCAAAAATTTTACCGCCACGCTTATGGGTACCCTGAGCGCCATCATTATCTGGTTTTACTGCTTTGATTTTTTAGAACAGCGATATCACATGATCCAGTATCTGTTTGCTGCTATTGTCATTATTGTATTGATCCCCTATCTGAAAAAAATAAAAAAATTTATCACCGACAATAAAGATAAAAAAAATAAAATTAACAGATGAAAGGGACACGCATGGATATCAAAATTAACTATTGTACCGTCTGAAACTACGAACCACGAGCTGCCGGTCTGGCAGATAGGATAAAAAAAGAGTTTGGAATTAATCCTGAATTAATCCCGGGATCAAACGGTATTTATGATATTATTGTAGATGAAAAGACTATCTTCTCAAAACATCAGACGAAACGATTCCCGGACAATGATGAAATCATTAAACTTATAAAAAAATAGACCTGTGGATACTGATTTTGCATATTTGCCTGGAATTAAAACTTAAAAAGGCTACTTTTTTTGAAAGCAGCCTTTTTAAGAAAAGGAAAAAAAGATGAAAAAATTAATCTTCTTATATGTTAAAGAGTTATAAAGCAATTCCCATGCCATTCCTTTTAATTTTATTTCATCAAACCGCAAAACAATTGATACTCAATCATTCCAGCAAATTATTGTATTCACTTTATGAAAATTGGAAAGACATTCTTTGCTTTCTCCTGCATCAAAAATTTAAAATTTTGAACCCATAAAACGCTCTATTTTTCAACAAACTTGCAACACACTAAAATAATTAAATAAACAAACAGTGACGGCGGGTTCAAAATTTTGAACTAATAAAATATCACGGTCTTTCCCCACAGGCAAAAAGAGAACCTAATACTTGTAAATGTCTGCCTTAAACGGGCCATTGATGGGAATTCCAAGATAATCCGACTGTTCCTGGGTCATCTGGGTCAGGGTTACAGAAAGATTTTTCAAGTGAAATCTTGCCACTTCCTCATCAAGCTCCTTTGGCAGTGTGTAGACTTTATTTTCAAGATCCTCTTTGGCCAGCTTGATCTGGGCCAGAGTCTGGTTTGAAAAGCTGCTGCTCATCACAAAGCTGGGATGGCCCGTTGCACACCCCAGGTTCACAAGTCTTCCTTCAGCAAGAACGATAACGGACCGGCCGGATTCCAATGTCCACTTATCCACCTGGGGTTTAATAGTTATTTTTACAGCCTTTGGATTATTCTCCAGATAACTCATCTCTATTTCACTATCAAAATGTCCGATATTACAGATAATGGATTCATCCTTCATCTGTTCAATATGTTCGCCCGTAATAACATGGTAATTCCCGGTGGCTGTCACAAAGATATCTCCATAGGAAGCAGCCTCTTCCATTGTCACTACTCTGTAGCCTTCCATGGCTGCCTGGAGTGCACAAATCGGATCAATTTCAGTGACCCAGACAATGGCGCCATATCCTTTCATGGATGCGGCACACCCTTTACCGACATCCCCGTATCCAGCCACAATAACAGTTTTACCGGCGAGCATGACATCGGTCGCCCTTTTGATCCCGTCGGCAAGAGACTCCCGGCATCCGTAAAGATTATCAAATTTGGATTTGGTCACGGAGTCGTTGACATTGATGGCTGGAAACAGCAGTTCCTTTTTCCCGGCCAGCTGATACAGTCTGTGAACACCGGTTGTTGTCTCCTCTGATACCCCACGGATCTGTTTGGCAATATGAGTCCATTTTTTGGGGTCTTCCATAACACTTACTTTCATCCGGTCCATCAGACATTTCTCATCCAGGCTGTTGGTTTTATTCTCCAGCAAAGAAGGGTCTTTTTCCACTTTCACGCCCTGATGAACATAAAGGGTTGCATCCCCTCCATCGTCCACAATCAGATCGGGGCCTGAACCATCCGGCCAGATCAGTGCCTGTTCCGTACACCACCAGAATTCCTCAAGGGTCTCCCCTTTCCATGCAAATACGGCTGCAGATCCTTTTTCGGCAATGGCTGCCGCAGCGTGATCCTGAGTGGAAAAGATATTGCAGGATGCCCATCTGATATCAGCTCCCAGTTCATAAAGGGTATCGATAAGCATGGCGGTCTGAATGGTCATATGAAGACTGCCCATGATTTTCAAACCCTTAAATGGCTTTTCTGAACCATATTTCTTCCTGATAGCCATGAGCCCCGGCATCTCTTTTTCTGAAAGCTGCATGTCCTTATGTCCTTCTTCTGCAAGGGTGATGTCCTTGATTTTGTATTTCAAACTAAAGTCGCGGTCGATATAAGAAGGGCCTTTATTTGATTGTAACATTTTAAAACTCCTTGTTAAATTTATCAAATATCAAAATATATTGATATGTTGTTTTGTGTCTAAAATACAAGCATCCATTTTTAATGTCAATAAAAAAAGCCGCTTAAACTTAAACCATAAAGTTCAGGCGACTTTTTAAAAAACCAATACCGTTTGGAATGGTGGGCTATAGTCCGGCCATCTCCTTTATTTGATCTGCCTTGTCTGTTCTTTCCCAGTAAAAATCAGGATCTTTCCTTCCAAAATGTCCATACGCTGATGTTTTCCTGTAAATCGGGCGTAAAAGATCCAGTGTTTCAATAATTGCCGCAGGTCTCAGATCAAATATCTCTTTGACAATTTCAATTGCTTTGAATTCCGTTATTTTCCCGGTTCCCTTAAAATCGACAAGAAGGGATACAGGTTGGGCAACACCGATTGCGTAAGCCACCTGAACCTCACATTTGTCTGCGATTCCTGATGCGACAAGGTTCTTTGCAATATATCTTCCCATGTAGGATGCGCTCCTGTCAACTTTGGAAGGGTCTTTTCCGGAAAAGCACCCCCCCCCATGGTTGCCCTGACCGCCATAGGTATCTACAATGATTTTTCGACCGGTAACACCGCAGTCTCCCATGGGGCCGCCCACAACAAACCGTCCTGTGGGATTAATAAAAAATCTTGTATCCCCATCTATCATATCTTCGGGAATCACTTTTTGAATCACTTCTTTTATGATGGCTGCCTTTAAATCATCATAGGACACATCAGGAGAATGCTGTGATGAAATAACAATAGTATCCACTCTTTTGGGATGACCGCCGTTCATATATTCAATGGTTACCTGGGATTTCCCATCCGGTCTTAAAAAATCAAGGGCGCCATTTTTTCTGACCTGGGCCAGCCGTTTGGTCAATTTATGAGCATAAATAATCGGCATGGGCATCAGCTCCGGGGTTTCGTTGGTGGCAAACCCAAACATTATTCCCTGATCACCGGCCCCCTGTTCTTTGTAAAGTCCTGCGCCTTCATCAACCCCCTGGGCTATATCAGTGGATTGCTGATCTATACTCGTAACAACCGAGCAGGTCTGCCAGTCAAATCCCATATTTGAAGAGTTATATCCAATGTCTTTGATGGTGTTTCTAACTACATTGGGAATATCTACATAACAATCTGTGGTAATTTCTCCTGCAACCATTGCAAGACCTGTTGTCACCAATGTCTCACAGGCAACCCTGCATTTTCTATCCTGGGCCATAATGGCATCAAGGATACCGTCCGATATGGCATCTGCCACTTTATCAGGGTGACCTTCCGTTACAGACTCAGAGGTAAACATATAAGATTGTTTTTCTGACATTTCAAACTCCTTTTATATTTTTAGGTCGTCTATTTTATTCATACATAATTAATATTTACAGCTATAATTAATAAGTTTTTATTTTCTCTTTGTCAATGATGCCGGACATTTCTATTTGTCACTAACATGATGCCGGGCTCATCTTCACCATAATTATTTCATTTTCGAAAAAATCACAAATTACTTGACAATTTGCTCACAATTTTTATCCTTTAAGTTAATTTTAAATACGGGGCTACTAAAAATCAATGTAAACCAACCATATACTCCTGGAGAAAATATGCCGAAAAACAAAGTAACAAGAATTACAGGGATCGGTTCCGCACTGGTTGATATTTTAATCAATGAATCTGACCAATTTTTAACAACCCTTGGAAAAGAAAAAGGGGGAATGACCCTTGTGGGAAACAGGGATATCAATGTTATTTTATCTGAATCAGACCAAACACCTATGGTTGTTCCCGGCGGTGCTGCATGCAATACCATTGTCGGTGTCGGAAACCTTGGCGGTGATGCCAGATTTATCGGCAGAAGGGGCAATGATGGATATGGCCAGGCATTTGAAAAACAGATAGTTAAATGCAATGTTGAGCCTATTGTTTCAATCTCAGGCTCTCCCACGGGCAAAGTCTTATCCATCATTACTCCGGATGCCCAGCGATCCATGTTTACCTTCCTTGGTGCATCCACAGAACTTGATCCCGAACTCATCACTTCTGACATGTTTAAAGACACTGCCATTTCCATGATTGAAGGATACCTTTTATTTAACAGGGATTTGATGATGGCTGCAATAAAAGCGGCCAAAGCTTCCGGATCTCTTATTGCCCTGGATCTTGCAAGTTTTGAAGTGGTCAATGCCGCAAGGGACATTCTTGAAGATATAATAAAAAATTCTGTTGATATCCTTATTGCCAATGAAGATGAAGCCCGTGCATATACCGGGTACGATGATGAACAAAAAGCCATTGAAAAAATGTCTCGACATGTCACATATGCTGTCTTGAAACTTGGCAAAAGAGGCAGTTATGTATCATACAATGGTACTATAACAAGAATTCAAGCCCAGTCAGGAAACGATCCCATAGACACAACCGGGGCAGGAGATCTCTGGGCAGCTGGTTTTCTTTTTGGAATTGCCCATGGATTTTCCATTGAAAAAAGTGGACAAATCGCGTCTGCCTGCGGCTATGAGGCCTGCCAGATCATGGGAGCCCAGCTTCCCTACGATGCCTGGTCAAGGATAAAAAAGCTGATATAAAATCAAAGCGGGGGCAGTGCTTAAAAAATGTTGCATATCAATTTTTCTGTGCATATTAAATGTTTGTGCAGGTTTAACACCCTCAAGCGTTAATATGGGGTCTGGTACTTACCAGAACTATATATTCCATCCACTGAGATCTTTTCCCCGGTATGGAGGACAACGGTATCCCCCTCTGCCAGATCTTCAACCGGAATTTCAAGGGTGACCAAGGGCCTCACCTGCTCCTGTGGCAACAAGAATAGACATACCGAGAAACGCTTCCAGAGAAAAACGTTTTTCTTTAATCTGGTCAAAACCTCTTTTTATCAGACTTGCTCTCTTGGGGTTTGCTTTTAACCGTGTAACCCCCTGATTTTTTTTGTTGTTGTTCCGTATGTCCTTTGAAGGGGCCGGGGTTCGGGGTGCTATTGTTTGAACAACAGCCGCTGCACCCCCCGCTACAGGACGAATTTTTTGAATCAAAGGCTTTTTTATACCGGCGGTACAGATACCAAACAGCAAGTACGACTGCCGGAATAATAATGATGTTTTCCATATGAATTAATCTCCTTTACGTGTAAAAACCTTAGACTTAAACTTTAGGGTTCGTCATCCAGG
>JAFCZY010000002.1 GCA_019314105.1 Deltaproteobacteria bacterium | reverse complement strand
TCTGAATGGGCCAGAGAAACAAAACAGGCTTCAAATTGTGACGGGGCAAGGTACACACCCTTGGTAAGCATAAATCTGTAAAATCTTGCAAATCGGTCCAGATCACACTTTTTAACATCGTCAAAATCATGAACATCTTCATCTGAAAAAAAGAACCCGGCCATGGATCCCACATGATCGGTTTTCAAACTGATTCCAGCATCGTCTGCGGCAGACTGCAACCCATTCATCAACTTCCCGGTCTTATGATCAAGTGCTTCATATACACCATTGTTTTGAAGTTCTTTCAGGGTGGCAATCCCCGCTGCCATTGCCAATGGATTGCCGGAAAGCGTTCCTGCCTGGTACACACTTCCAACAGGTGCGATCTGATCCATGATGTCGCTTCGACCGCCATAAGCCCCAACCGGCAGACCACCGCCAATTACCTTGCCGAAACAGGACAGATCCGGTGTGATACCAAACAATCCCTGGGCAGAGCCCTTCGCCACCCTGAATCCTGTCATCACTTCATCAAAAATTAAGACCGAGCCAAATTTCAAAGTATATTCCCGCAATGTTTCAAGAAAGCCGTCTACAGGGGTTACCATCCCCATGTTTCCGACAACCGGTTCAAGTATGACGCCGGCAACCTTATCCCCCTTTTCTTCCATAATTTTTATAAATCCCTCGATATCATTAAATTTCAAGGATAAGGTGTGTGAAATAACAGACTCAGGCACACCCGGGCTTCCAGGAATATCCAGGGTTGCGACGCCTGATCCTGCTGCGACAAGAAGCGTATCCGCATGGCCATGATAACACCCGTCAAACTTTATAATAATATCTCTGCCGGTATATCCCCGGGCAAGGCGGATCGCACTCATGGTCGCTTCCGTACCGGAATTCACCATTCTTATTTTTTCCACCGACGGCACCATATCAATCACAAGACGAGCAAGATCTGTTTCAAGCTCAGTGGGTGCGCCAAAACTGGTGCCGGTTTCAAGCACTTTTTTTAAAGCTTCTATAACACTTGGAGGTCTGTGTCCTAAAATCAAAGGCCCCCAGGAAAGCACGTAATCAATATATTCGTTTCCATCCACATCATAAATCCTTGATTTATCTCCCTTTTCGATAAATATTGGTTGCCCTCCCACAGAGCCACAGGCTCTTACCGGAGAATTTACCCCACCGGGGATTAACTTTTGGGCTTCTCTGAAAAGATTTTCTGATTTTATTCTAGACATATTTTATTCCTTACAGTATTAAAAAATCATTATTTCATCACTTATAAACATTTATTTAAGATTGGCTGTTAGATTCACTGCGTTAATTTTATGGGCCGTTAGCTCAACTGGTAGAGCAACTGACTCTTAATCAGTAGGTCCCGGGTTCGACTCCCTGACGGCCCACCATAGAAAACAAAGCTGATAGGCGTTTTCGCTTATTGGCTTTTTTTTATGTCTCGCCTCAAACCTCTATAATTCGATCAAAATTGCACCGAGTTTTTATTATTTCTTTTGGAGAAAAAAATAGCAAAAACCATCAACCTAATTTTTATCAATCGGTTCATAATAAAGAACATTCTCTTTTGGGATTAGATAAAAATTTGACGATGGTTCTGATGGAGTATCACCGATTATTACATTGAATAATTTTATATGTTTCGCAGTATGTGTTTCTATAAAATCAGAAAATCTGTCAAAACTCAGTATATTAACTTCACCAGTTAATTGATAACCGTTGTTTAAGACAATAGTCACTTTTTTTGGATTCGTTTTCATAATGATCACTCCTAAAATATAATTTTTTAATAAATTAGAATAGGCTTGTCAATAGATATAAATACCTATTTTTGAAGGCTAATGTCTATAAAAAAATATTTTCATTGTTTAATCAAAAGGTTAGAAGATTAGCAAAATCTTGAGAATTTTCTAACTTTTTTTCAAAAAGCTTCTAAAAAATTGATTCCCTAATAAATGATACAAAAACTTTTATATTAACTGATTGTTTTTAATCTTGAATCATGTTATCCCTGTTTTTGGCATGATTTCTGTTAAAAATCGATGTGATTTTTGACAGCATTTTAAGCTGTAATTATACGGTAATATTAAGCTTATAGAAAATAAAAAGGAATAATACGAATGACTCTTCAAACTAAATTCTCAAAAGAGGAGTTTGTCATACTTGCTGAAATGAACACCCCTAAAGGAGTCGACATATCAGATCTTGTGACAAATGTGAGGCATCTTAAATCACGAATAGATGCAGTTGTGATTCCTGATATGGACAATGGTGTCATGCACATGAGTGCCCTGGCCGGTGGTGCGATTATACGGCAGCAGGGGCTGGAACCGATGATCCATATTTATGGACGGGACCGTAACCGGATGGCCATACAGGGAGATATGCTGGCCGCCCATGTTCTTGGTATTCATAATTTATTGGTTGTTCAGGGAGAGAATATTGCCCATGGTGATCATCAGGATGCAAAACTGGTTGATGACCTCGGTGAATTAGACCTGCTGGGTATGGTTCACTCTCTTCTGAAAGGGACAGACCTTGCCGGTTTTGAATTAAAAGGAAAACCTGAATTTTTCACAGGATGCCAGGTTCAACCCATCCGGGATGACGATCATCTTGAAGAAGAACTTAAAACCGCTAAAGCAAAAGTAGACGCGGGTGCACAATATATAATGGTGCCGCCTGTTTTTGATATTGCCTACTATACTCAAATCTTAAATAAATTTAAATCATTGAATGTTCCGGTGATTGCCACAGTTTTTATGTTGAAAAATGTGGGCATGGCCCGTTATATTTCCATTAATGACCCTGGTTCAAAACTGTCTGAGGCATTGATTACCCGGATCCGGAAAGCAAAGGATAGAGAAACGGAATGTATCCATATCGCCGGAGAGATGATCAAAGAACTCAAAACTGAAGTGGCAGGGATAAAGATTTCTGCTTCAGGTTGGGAAGACCGGTTGCCTGCGATTCTGGACTGCGCAGGGCTTTAATGTAAATTAATTCATTTTTATTGTCTGTGCGAATAATTTCACAGGTGATGGATACCCATAAATAAAAACAGGTTACAAATGCAAAAGCTTAAAAATAGTGAAGACAATAAATCAAACGACAAGAGCGTGCTTGTTATTGGCGGTGGTGTCGGAGGTATTCGATCTGCGTTGGATTTAGCTGAATCCCGCAGAAATGTTATACTGATTGATAAATCATATTCCATTGGCGGGTTGATGACCCAGCTAGATAGAACTTTTCCAACCAATAATTGTGATTTATGTACGATATCTCCCCATTTATCCGAAAATACAAGACAAATTCATCTAGATTTAAAACCCATGACCCAACTTGAGCAATTAACCGGTGAAACAGGTAATTTTAAAGCCACACTTGTTACTGAGCCAAGATATATTGATATGGACAAATGCACCGCCTGTGGAGAGTGTTATAAGCATTTCCCTGAAGCAGTTCGTTTTACCCCCGGGCTTGATCCACGTGCACCGACCTGTATGCGATATCCCCAGGCAACCCCCTATGCTTTTTCTATTGATATAGAAAAAATAACGGATATCACAGCGTTAAAAAAAGTGTGTAAAGCCGATGCAATTATTTCGGATGACACGCAAAAGAAAATTGTAATCGATGTGGCATCTATTGTGTTAAGCGTTGGTGCTGAAATGTTTGATCCTTCGGTATTGGACAATTTTGGCAGCGGACAATTTGAAAATGTCGTGACGGGTTTGGAATATGAACGAATCATGTCAGCATCCGGTCCTTTTCAAGGCGATCTTGTACGGGTATCGGATAAAAAACGTCCCCAAAAAGTGGCATGGATTCAGTGTGTCGGCTCAAGAGGGATAAATAAAGCGGATGTGCCCTATTGCTCCGGGGTTTGCTGTATGTATGCACTCAAAGAAGCCATGGTCACAAAAGAACGGTTTGCTGAAAGTATTGAGACCACTATCTTTTATATGGATATGCGGACCTTTGGCAAAGATTATGAACTCTATCTGAATCGGGCTAAAAATGATTACGGCATCCGGATGATCCGCAGTCGACCGCATTCCATTATTGAAAACAGCAAAACCAAAGATCTTTCTATTACCTATGCCGTGGAAGAAGCAGCCCTTCAAAAAACTGAAGAGTTTGATATGGTTGTATTATCAACCGGATTCAGAATTCCTGAAACGACCATTGATCTTGCCAATCGATTAGGGATTGAATTAAATCCCCATAATTTTGCAAAAACAGATCATTTTAACCCGGTGGTAACATCAAAACCAGGTATCTATGTCTGCGGTGTGGTTGAAAGTCCGAAAGATATCCCTGAAACAATGGTTCAGGCAAGTGCTGCTGCAAGTATGGCAGCCTCTGATCTTCCCGCAATAATGGATATGCCGGAGGATGAAAACACCTTTGTGCCTGAACGGGATGTTTCAGGAGAAGAACCAAAGATTGGCGTTTTTATCTGTGACTGTGGATTGGATATCGGCGGTGTGGTCGATGTTGATAAGCTGGTGGAATTTGCCGGCACAAGAACTGATGTCGTTGTATCTCAGGCGGTGGGATACGGTTGCAGCAGTGATTCCATGGCGCTGATTGAAGCATCGATTAAAACGAATAATTTAAATCGAGTAGTGATTGGCGGGTGTTCGCCCAGAACCCACGAAACCAAATTTCAGGATCTGATGCGGCGGGCAGGATTAAATAAATATCTGGTGGAAATCGTTAACCTAAGGGATCAGAATACATGGGCCCATATGGGTCAGCCGAAAGAAGCCTTAGACAAGGCGTTTAAACTTCTTGGAATCGGTATCAGCGGTGTTCGCAAAAGTCGTCCGCTCATGGATCAGACCTTGCCCATGAACCAAAACGCATTGGTTGTGGGGGGCGGCGTCACTGGAATGACAGCCGCTCTTCAACTGGCCGGTCAGGGAGTTAAAGTTTATCTTGTGGAAAGAGCCCCGGTTTTGGGTGGATTGGCAAAATCCATCCGAAAAACAATCGAAGGGGATGATGTGGGGCCGTTCATGAATCAATTGATTGATGATGTAACAGCCCATGAAAATATTCAGGTATTAACACGGTCTATTATTGTTGATCATTCCGGAATACCGGGACGATTTAAAACCGGCATCCAGTCAGGCCCGAGAATGAACTATATGCAGTTGGATCACGGAGTGACCATCCTTGCCACAGGGGCTTTGCAAAACCGCCCTGACGCATATGGTCTGGGAACCCATAACAGTATTGTAACCCAATTTGATCTTGATGCATTAATTGAAGATGATCCTGAAAAAATAAAAGCCATGAACCAGGTGGTCATGATTCAGTGTGTCGGCTCAAGAGAACCTGAAAACCCCAATTGTTCAAGAATTTGTTGTCAGACGGCCATAAAGAATGCCCTGCGCATTAAAGCCATTGATCCTGACATACAGATTTTTATTTTATATAGAGATATTCGCACCTATGGGTTTCAGGAAGATTATTACAGAGAAGCCCGGAACCTGGATATAAAATTTATCAAGTTTTCTATAGACAACAAACCGGAAGTATGGGTTGAGAATGACCGGGTATCTGTTTTTGTAGATGATATGATCCTTGGCCGAAAAATTCAATTTGAAACAGATTGTCTTGCCTTGAGTACGGGAATGGTTGCAGATGATGAAACCACAGAAGATCTGTCCATGATGTTTCACTTACCAAGAACTCTGGATCATTATTTTCTCGAAGATCATGTAAAACTGCGACCCGTTGACATGTCTGTCAGAGGATTTTTCATAGCCGGAACAACGCATTCTCCTAAGACAATCCGAGAAAGTATTACTCAGGCCTATGCAGCAGCAGGACGGGCACAAACCCTTCTGGCTAAAAAAGAAATCAACCTGGGTGCGTCCATTGCTAAAGTGGATGGGACTAAATGTGCTGCCTGTCTGATCTGTGTTCGTGCTTGTCCCTTCAGTATCCCGTATATTAATGAAGACGGGTATTCATATATTGATCCGGCAAAATGTCAGGGATGTGGTGTCTGTGCAGCGGATTGTCCGGCAAAGGCGATTCAATTACTTGCCTTTGAAGATGATCAGATTATGGCCAAATTAGACGGGTTGTTTGGAGGAATGAACTAATGGAAAATTTTGAACCGGAAATTGTCGCATTTTGCTGTCATTATTGTGCCTATACGGCAGCTGATATGGCAGGCAGCAAACGGATATCTTATCCGTCAAATGTAAAAATAATTCGGATCCCCTGCACAGGCAAGGTGGATGCCATTCATATTATGAAAGCCCTTGAAAAAGGTGCAGATGGCGTTTATGTGGCCGGATGCCTCGAAGGAGACTGCCATTTTAAGAATGGAAATACCCGGGCCAGACACAGAGTTGAATATGTACAAAAATACCTGGAAGAGTTAGGATGGGAACCCGAACGAGTGGCAATGATGAATATGTCGGCAGGAATGGGTGAATTTTTTGCCCGTACTGCGCTGGAATTCACCCAAAAAATTAAACAACTGGGACCCAATCCCATTAAACATATGAATATAAATAAAAATCAAAAAGCAGTCAGCTGATAAATTTAAATCTTCGGAGACAAGAATATGATAACAGCAGAACAAAAACCTTTAAATGAAATCATAGCATATATATCCCCCTATGACCGTATCCTTCTGGTGGGGTGTAATGAATGTGTGACCGTATGTTCGGCCGGTGGAAGAAAAGAAGTCGGACTTCTGGCATCAGCCCTTAACCTGCATTTTTTAAAACAGGGCCGTACCATTGATATTAAAGAGATGACTCTTGAAAGACAATGTGACCCTGAATATGTAGAAGAGCTTGTGTCTGAAATTGACAGAGCAGATGCCATCCTTTCTATGGCCTGCGGATGCGGTGTTCAGACCATTGCAGAACGATATAAAGAAAAACCGGTTTTCCCTGCCGTAAATACAAAATTTATGGGCGCTTCGGAATCCCAGGGCGTCTGGGTTGAAAGATGCAAGGGGTGTGGAGACTGTATGTTGGGTATCACCGGTGGCATCTGCCCTGTGGCAAGATGTTCCAAACATCTGCTCAACGGTCCCTGCGGCGGAACCTCCAACGGCATGTGTGAAATTTCTCCAGATGTTGAGTGTGCCTGGTGTTTGATCTGGGAAAGATTAAAGGCTCTTGGCATGGAAAACCGGTATGAAGAAATTATGGAAGCCAAAGATTGGAGACCGGCAGGCGGCGGCGGACCCAGAAAAATAATCAGGGAGGATTTGTCATTATGAAAACTGAAAGCAAACTGGAAAAAGTATTGACCTCAGGAGCCCTTGCGGTAACCTCCGAAGTCGGTCCTCCCCGCGGTGCAATTCCTGAAAAGGTAAGGCAAAAGGCCACTCTTATAAAAGATCATGTTGATGCGATTAATGTAACGGACAATCAGACCGCCATGGTACGAATGTCCAGTTGGGCAGCCGGTGTCATTATCAAACAGATGGGATTAGATCCCATTTTGCAGATGGTTGTCCGGGACCGGAATCGTCTGGCCATGCAAAGCGATATCATCGGTGCCTATTCCATGGGAATTAATACCATGATGTGTCTATCAGGCGATCATGTAAAATTCGGTGATCATCCCATGGCCAATGGTGTCTTTGATCTTGATTCCGTTCAACTGGTGCAGACCGTTAAAAAAATGCGGGACGAAGGCAAGTTCCAGGGCGGTGCAGAGATTAAAACCCCACCCAAAATGTTTATCGGGGCTGCAGCAAACCCCTTTGCTGATCCGTTTGAACTCAGGGTGATGCGACTGGCTAAAAAAGTAAAGGCGGGGGCGGATTTTATCCAGACTCAGTGCATTTTTAACTTGGATAAATTTGAAAAATATATGGAAATGGTGTGTGACAGAGGTCTTGATCAACAGGTGCATCTCTTAGCTGGAATCACTCCCATGAAATCAGCCGGGATGGCAAGATATATGAAAAACAAAGTGCCGGGAATGGATGTACCGGATGAAGTGATCAAACGCATGGCAGGCGTTTCAAAGGAAGAGCAGCCTGAAGAAGGCATAAAAATAGCCATAGAATCCATTCAACGATTAAAAGAAGTTAAGGGGGTACACGGATTTCATATCATGGCCATTGAATGGGAAGAAAAGGTCCCTCAAATTGTAGAAAAAGCGGGATTATTCCCCCGACCTGTGCTATAGGAATAAAAAAATCCTGATAATAAAAAAAAGGGATAATAAAAAGGAGTAATGACAATGAGTGAGAAACAACTTATTTTAGTCGTAGATGATGATCCCGATTTGGTGGAAGCGGTTTCCATGAAATTGGAATCTTTGGAGTATAGGGTTGCCAAGGCGTATGATGGTGAAGAAGCCATGGAAAAAATAAAAGAGGAGAAACCCATTCTTGTTATTCTTGATGTAATGATGCCAAGAAAAAATGGTTGGGAAGTCTGTGATGATATTAAAAACAACGATACGCTTAAAAATATTGTCGTTGTCCTCTTGACTGCTGTGGCAGATTCCGTAAAAACAACCAGCTATACCCATCATGATGGCAAAACAACTTTGGCGGATGATTATATCCCCAAACCCATTGATCTGGATAAATTAATGGAAATTGTTCAGGACCATTGCAGATAGCATTATAAAAAAAGAATATGGCGGGGAAAAAATTTATCTTCCCCGTCATGTTGAATATATGATGCCGCAGAATTTTCCAGATTTGGAAATAATGGAAAAAGTAAAAATAAATGGAATTCGTCTGAACAAAAATTATGTTCAGGTAACCCATGCATATGGTGACAGACAGAATCAGTCCTGTGCACCCCTCTATCAGGTACTGGCATCCATGGGGATTAACATGATCTCCATGACCTTAAGTACTATTGATAATGGCAAAACCTTTGTTTCAGGAACGATTGCTTCAAAATATTTCAAACGGGTATCCCGTCAGAGCGGCGGATGGAATTATCATACGAATGTTTGTACCATATCCATATATCCCCATCATTACAGGTTGCAACCTTTGGGTTTCCTCCTGTATCTTTTGGGAAGCCGGAGAGTATCTTTTCAATGTCTGATTTCTTCAAATGCACTGCTGACATTTATTGTTGATCAAATCGATTGCGATGCTATTATTAATATCCTTTCCAAGAATTTTGATTTGCCCCCATCCCATGTTCCATTTGAGCAGGAAGAAAACATTGAACAGACTCAATTTTTGAAAAGAAAATATCCTGAAACCCGTGCCACCTATGTGGAAAAGAAAATAAAGACCTATGGGATCACACTGGTGTCTGATTTGCATCTTTGTTCTTATCTCTTTTCTTTTAACCAACTGGCTGAATACGGACAAAAGATTCAATCCTTAAAAAATAAAGAAAACAAATTTTTCTATATATCCGCAGTTATGACATCTTCTGAGCAAATACACCTGTTTTTATTGACGGAAAAATCGCTGGATATCCCTGCCCGTCAAACCTGTACCGCAGAGTTGCTCAGTTTTCATGGCCCTCATTTCGGCGACAGACACAGTATTATCAGCAGGGCATTGAATTGCCTGTCGAAAAAATCAATCCCGGTTTTGCAGACAGGCTGTACAGGTGCCAGTATTGGAATTGTCCTGCCTGAAGGCAAGGGAAAAGAAGCAAAAAAAATATTAAAAAATGTGTTTGAAATACCATGATCAGATCAATAAAGGATAGTGGGAGAAAAATAAGAATCGCATGAAAAAATATTTAGACCTATCAGTGGATGAAATGTATTGGCGGATCAGGATATTTGATTCCCTCTCATATCCCAGCGTTATTATTTCTCCTGATAAAACCCTAGTGGGTGCCAATAAAAAATTTTATGAAACCTTTAATCTCTCCTTTAAGGAAATTTTTGGGAAAAAGTGTTTTCATATGTTTTTATATAAAGATACTCCCTGTAATTCAGACCAGTGTTCTATCTCCAAAGTCATAAAAGATAAAAAGGTCCACAAACATACAATAAAACATCATTATCGATGGGAGGAGAGGGTTTTTTCCCCTATTTTTGATGAAACCGGGGAGGTGGCTTATGTGATTAGCAGCATATGGGATATTACCCACGCCAAAGCCCTTGAAACCCAGTTGCATGGCGCGAAAGAATTTATCACTCAGGTTATTCACTCTTCTGCAAGCGCTATTGTTGCTGCAGACCGGCAGGGCAATATCAATGTAATGAACTCAGTGGCAAAAGAATTGTTTGGCGACTATAATGGTGGGGAAGGCAAAATAAAACATACAGAACAATTATATCCACCGGGTAAAGCCAAAGAAATAATGAGAATACTCAGGGATGAAAAGATTGGGGGTAAGGGAAAGATTTTGATTCCAAGGACAACCATTGTTACCTCTCATGGCGAACAAATTCAAGTTGAGATGTCCGCCGCTATCATCTATGATGAAAAAGGGAATGAATCTGCCACGATGGCAATTTATAATGACTTAAAAGATAAAGGAAATGTTGAAAAAGAGCTGAAAGTCGCCCAAAAACAGCTGGCACAATCTGAAAAAATGGCCTCCCTTGGTCAGTTATCTGCTGGAGTCGCCCATGAAATCAATAATCCATTGACGGGTGTGCTGTTTTATGCAAGCCTTCTTTTAGAACGGGATGATATTGATGATGCCATGCGTGAAGATCTTGAATATATCCTTGAAGATGCTAACCGATGCAAAGAAATTGTTAAAAGTCTACTGGTATATAGCCGCAGTTCAGGATCTGATAAAACTATCGTTCAACTCAATGAAATCCTCGAACAGAGCTTGACATTGATCAGGGACCAGAAAAAATTCAGGAATATAAAAATTAAAAAACATCTGTCTGATGAAATGATGATCATCAATGCAGATACCAGTAAACTCAATCAGGTATTTATTAACCTGGTGATAAATGCGGCAGATGCCATGAACGGAGCCGGTACCATTACTCTGACTTCATATAAGGACAAGACGCTTAAGAAAATTTTTCTGGAAGTAAAGGATGAGGGGAAAGGCATATCCCATAAGGATTTATCTAAAATATTTGATCCTTTTTTTACGACAAAAGAAGTTGGCAAAAGTACGGGGCTTGGCCTGAGCATTGTTTATGGTATTATTGAAGAACACGAGGCGAAAATTTCTGTCAAAAAAACAGGATCAAAAGGGACAACCTTTATCATTGAATTCCCTATGTATTTTGCCTTGGGGAAAGAGCCGTCTTTGTGCAAACCATAACTAATTAACGGTAACATATGAAAGATGATAACAATGAATGATAATCGTAAAGATTTTTTAAAAATGAGCATCAAAGATGCTTTTTTCCAACCACGGGTTCTGATTGTGGATGATGAAGTGCGAATTCAAAAAGTCTGCCGCAGGTTGCTGGCTGAAGAAGGATGTGATGTCGAATCGGCAGAAAATGGTATCAAAGGGTTAAAAATGATTAAAGAAAAACATTTTGATATCATTTTGCTGGACTTAATGATGCCGGGGATATCCGGATTGGAAGTCCTGCCCGACATCAAAGCCCATCATCCTGATACGGTTGTAATCGTGATTACCGGTTATGCAACCCTTGAACATTCTATTGAAACAATGAAAAAAGGCGCTTTTGATTTTTTAGCGAAACCTTTTTCCCCTCAAGAATTAAGAATTGTTATCAGCAAAGCAATTGAATTTATACGAACCCTTCAGGATATTGCAACGGAAAAATCCCGAATGCGGGTCATGATCAACACATTGAGCAATGGTGTTTTAACAACAGATAACCAGAAACAAATTGCATTGGCAAATCCAGCGTTCTTAAAAATGATCGGCTGCAGGAAAACATCTGTTATCGGGCACAAGGTATCTGAGTTTATAAAGGATTCCAAATTGCTGGATATGATAGATCAGGCGATTCATCAATCAGAGGAAATATTTACAGAAATTACCGATGAAATCGACATGACCCTTTCAAAAGATGAAGAGACCATGACCATTGGCATCAGGTGTATCCCCTTTCGGGATCGTCTTAACAGAAATTTAGGGTCTATTACAGTTTTTAACGATGTCACAGCCTTAAAAAAAATTGATCAATTGAAATCTAATTTTGTTTCCATGGTTGCTCATGAAATCAAAAGTCCATTGAATTCTATTCTCATGCAGCTAAAGGTCGTTCTAGATGGGTTGGCAGGCGAACTGACAGAAAAACAAAAAGAAATACTGCAAAGAAGTTCTGATCGAATCAAATCTTTGACAACACTTTCAAGCGAACTTCTGGATCTTTCCAAAATTGAATCAGGATTGATTAACCAGGAAAGAGAGGAATTGAATTTGATTGAGCTTATCAATGGACTGGTTGAATTCTATCGGGATAAAGCAGCTTCCAAATCCATTATTTTAACGGTGGAAAAAACCAAAAAAGAAATTCGGATGATGGGAAACCGGACAAATATAGAAGAAGTGGTGTCTAATTTAATCTCCAACGCGATCCGGTACAGCCCTAATGGGGGAACAATAACCGTATTGGCCGATGAGAAGAGTGATTGTGCCAAAATTATGGTTTCTGATACCGGGATTGGAATTCCAAAAGATGACTTGAATCATATTTTTGATAGATTTTTCCGTGTAAAAAATGAAACAACAAGATATATTAATGGAACAGGCCTTGGGCTTTCAATAGTGAAAAGCATTGTTGATGCACATCATGGGACCATTGAAGTAGAAAGTGAAGTCAATAAAGGCACTTGCTTTTCTATCTATTTCCCAAAATCAGAATATAAAATTTAACCCGATTCTTTTAGTAAATTTATATAGTATTATGGAGAACAGCCCGTTACCCAAACACAGGTAACGGGCTGCTGGCATTCAACACATATTAAACTTGATCCAAATACCTGGGACTCCAACACATTTTGTCCACAAGGGTATTCAATCGATCAAGGTCATTATTGTGTTTAAATTCTGAAAAAACGCAATCCTTTTGAGCGACATTGGCCTTAATGGCTTCTGCGCCGACTCTTTTGGCAACTTCAAGAGAGACTTCCCTGAACTGATCCAGAGGCGGAAACAGGATACCGTTTTTAATATCTTCGTCGCTGACAAACTCGGCAACTGCATGGGCTGCAGCAGAAAAGAAAACCGGCAGAACTTCAGTAGCACCGGATGCGACAACCCCTAATCCTATACCCGGGAAGACAAATGAATTATTCATCTGGCCGATTCTATACTCCTTGCCGTTGTGATGGACAGGATCAAAAGGAGAGCCTGTGGCCACGAGGGCTTTTCCGTTTGTCCATTCATAGATATCTTTGGGAATCGCTTCTGCTTTTGTGGTTGGGTTGCTTAATGGCAAAATAACCGGTCTGTCCGTATTCTGACATGCTGCCGCAACGATTTCTTTTGTAAATAATCCGGGTTGACCCGAGGTACCGATCAATACCGTCACTTTTTCATTTTTAACCGCATTCAGCAGTGTATTGTCTTCAGGTGATTTTAACCATGTGAGTGTTTCAGGATTTTTTGCAAATTTCACCTTATAGGGTTCAATCTCTCTGTCAGAGGTGACAATCCCTCTTGAATCCATTGTAAAAATCCTGGCTATGGCATCTTTTCCATCCATGCCCTGTTCCACAAGTTCTGTCTGGATCTGGGCGGCAATACCAGAGCCACCGGCACCGGCACCATTAACCAGATAAACCTGATCCGTCATTTTTTCTTTTTTTACTTTCATAGCGGCGAGAATTCCAGCAACGGCAACAGATCCGGTTCCTTGAATATCATCATTAAAAGAAATCAGTTCCTTATAATATTTATCTCGAACAGTGAAAGCTATTTGTTTTGAAAAATCCTCCCATTGACATAAAGCATGGGGAAACTGTTTTTTAAATGCCACTACAAATTTTTCGATAAATGTATAATATTCTTCTCCAGTCAGGCGTTTGTGCCGCCAGCCCAGATAGTTTGGATCATTTAACAGATCTTCATTATCCGTTCCCACATCAAGGGATATGGGAAGGCAGTGCCAGGGAGCGATGCCTGCACCCTGAGTGTAGAGCATCAATTTTCCAAGGCAAATCGGGAGGCCGCCAGCACCCTGGTCGCCAATTCCAAGAATTCCCTGATTATCTGTTACAACGGCTATCCTGATATCCTGATCCGTATAATTACGCAAGATATGATCTGCATCATCAATATTATCCGGATAGAAATGAATACCATTGGGTCTCCGAAACATCGAAGAGTACTGCTGGCAGGCAAGACCGACTGTTGGAGTATAGATAATGGGCAAAAATTTTGTAGCATCGCTGGCAATGACCGCATGGGCAAGAACTACATTTCTGTCATAAAGACTTCTGATATAAATGAACTTTTCAATATCACTCTCTTTTTTTTCAATGATATCAAGACTTGATTTAACCTGCTCTTCAAGGGTTTTTACCCTTGGCGGCAGAAATCCGTTAAGTTTAAGTTTATATCTTTCATCTATTGTAAAAGCAGTGCCTTTGCTGATGTTATTGAAACGAAGGACATCAAAGCCCCTCAAGCTAATTTGTACTCCCAGGGCTTCTCCAAACTCGCCATACTTAAACTCGTAATGATTAATTTCCATAAGTAAAAAATTTCCTTAAATTATAATTTTATTAAAATATAGCTATAAAAAAACAGCGGAACATAATATATCATAAATTTACAATAAAGTTAAAAAGAATAAATAATTAAAATTTTTAAAAGGGGTACCCATGAAAACAACTCAATTAACTGTAACTGAAAGACTGGTAGAAACCATTGACGCAGACCTGCTTATATATTGTGTGGCTGAAGAAAAGGACAAGGCCCCGCTATGCGATCATTTTATAGAGCGGCCAGTGAAAAAGGCATTTGATCTGGAAGATTTTTCCGGTAAGACAGAAGAACAACTCATGTTTTACCCCACTTCCGTGAATACGGAAAAAGCTATCAGAGCTCAGCGGGTTCTGGTGATGGGGATGGGCAAAATAAAAAAAGAAAAAGATCTTTCAGAGGTGTGTGACATCCTTAGAAAAATCGGGGGGAACATGGCAAAGGTGTGTGAAAAAATAAAGGCAAAAACAATAACGCTCTGCCTGCCTGTCATTCAAAGCCTTGATCCGGAAAAAACAGCAGAATGTTTTGCAGAAGGCATTTTACTGGGAGATTACCAGTTTTTAAAATACAAAAAAACCACCAAAAAGAAAAATGATTATACCGGACTTAAGAGGGTTCGATTCGCCTGTACAACAGCGGTTAATTCCATTCGAAAAGGAGCAAAAAAGGGGGTTGCCGCTGCCCGGGCAGCATGTGAGGCAAGGGATATGGCCAACGAACCCGGTAACGGATGGACCTCCAAAGAATTTGCTGACTATGCCAAAGCCCTGGCCCAAACTCATGGATTGACATACACCTGTCTTGAAAAAAAGGATATGAAAAAACTGGGAATGGGCGGTATTCTAGCGGTTAACCAGGGTTCAGCGGTCCCTCCCAGGATGGTAATTCTTGAATATAAACCTGAAAAAAAATCTGATACCATTCTTCTTGTAGGGAAAGGCCTTACCTTTGATTCCGGCGGAATCAGTATAAAGCCTTCATCCGGCATGGAAGAAATGAAATATGACATGTGCGGCGGTGCAGCTGTATTGGCAACCATGCAGGCGGTAGGAGAAGAAAAATCATCTGTCGGTGTTGTCGCTATCATTCCTGCCACAGATAATATGTCCGGCAGTGCTGCGGTCCGACCAGGAGATATCATCCGCCATTTCAATGGCGTCACTTCGGAAATCGTGAACACGGATGCCGAAGGCCGGTTGATTCTGGCCGATGCCCTGGCGTATGGCATCAAAACCTTTAAACCCGATTGCGTGGTGGATATTGCCACCCTGACCGGCGCCGTAGTCGTTGGCCTGGGCCATCACTATTCAGGGTTGATGAGCAATAATGATAAGCTGTCAGATCGGCTTGTTTGCGCCGGGGAAGACGCTGGAGAACCCATATGGCGGCTGCCCCTGACCAAAGCATATAAAAAACAGATCGAATCAAAGGTGGCGGATATTAAAAATGTAGGGGATAGATGGGGCGGTGCCATTACGGCTTCAGCCTACCTGTCAAACTTTGTAGACAAAACGCCTTGGGCTCACCTGGATATTGCCGGGACAGCATGGGATTTTACAGAAAAATCCTATATCCCCAAAGGACCTTCGGGCATCGGGGTCAGGACCTTTTTAAATTTGATCCGCTATTGGAAAAAAGGGGCACTGAAATAATAAAGCAGTTCCCGGGGCCTGTCGCAGGAAGGGGCAACAGGCCTTCAGAAAAAACTATCTATGCTTTAATCATTTGACGCAGCACATAGTGAAGGATGCCACCGTTTTTAATATAATCGATTTCAATATCGGTATTGAGCCTGACAATGACGTGAAACCTTTTTTCTTTACCGTTTTTTACGGCATTGACTTTTAACAGGCCATTGGGTTTAATCTGATTTAAACACTGGATTTCAAAATTTTCATCTCCTTTGAGATCCAGTGTTTCAAAAGACTCTCCGGCCTTAAAAACCAAAGGTAATACCCCCATCCCCACGAGATTGGATCGATGTATTCTTTCAAAGGATACAGCAATAACAGCCTTTATTCCCAGAAGGCGGGTGCCTTTTGCCGCCCAGTCTCTTGAAGATCCGGTTCCATATTCTTTACCACCGAAAACAACCAGATCTGTATTTTCATTCAGATATTTTTGGGACGCATCAAATATAAATTCCTGATTTTTTTCAGGAAATTTAAAGGTTAAGCCGCCTGTATCGGAAACCAGTTTATTTTTTATCCTGATATTGGCAAACGTCCCTCTCATCATCACTTCATCGTTTCCCCGGCGAGAACCATATGAATTAAACTCCCAGGGTTTTACACCATTTTCAATCAAATACCTGCCTGCAGGATACTCCACAGGGATGGCACCTGCCGGAGAAATATGGTCTGTCGTGACTGAATCACCTAGGACAAGAAGGGCTCTGGCATTCTTGATATCCTCAAGGTTCGGCAAATCCAGTGAAAAGTCTTTGAAAAAGGGTGGTTTCCGAATATAGGTGGAATCCTCACTGAATTTAAATGTGGTGCTTCCATCCGCCTTAACTTCCTGCCAGAGTTTGTCGCCTTTAAAAATAGTGGCATACTGGTCCTTGAAGAATTTTTTTTGGACATAGGTTTCGACAAAATGATTTATTTCATCAGTAGCAGGCCATATGTCATCCATAAATACAGGCGTTTTATCTTTAGAAAACCCAAGAGGTTCTGACTTAAAGTCGATATCAATTTTTCCGGCAATGGCATAGATGACCACAAGGATGGGCGACATTAAAAAATTGCCCGTAACATCCTGATGTATTCTTGCTTCAAAATTCCTGTTGCCTGAAAGAACGGACATGACATCCAGATCATGGGTTTTAATGGATTCTTCAATGAACGGATCAAGGGGACCGCTGTTACCGATACAGGTCATGCATCCAAACCCGGTATTGTTAAAGCCAAGTTTCTGAAAATAATCCATTAACCCGGAACCTGTCAAATAATCAAGAACCACTCTGGAACCGGGAGACAGGGACGTTTTTACATACCAGGGAATGGACAATCCTTTTTCCACAGCCTTTTTGGCAGCAAGTCCGGCACCGATCATGGTATAGGGATTGGATGTATTGGTACAGGATGTAATGGCGGCAATCACCACACTGCCATTGGTGAGCGCCCGGGATTTGTTCTCAGGATTGATTTGAATCTTTTTCCTGTTCCCAAGGTCAAATATTTTACTTGTCTTTTCTTTTACACTCAAAAGAGAAATTCTGTCCTGGGGCCTTGAAGGACCTGCAACCGATATTTCAATCAAAGAAAGATCTATATTTATTTTTTTTGAAAATTTAATCTCATTGTCATGGGTATTAAAGAAGCCGCAGGTCTTGCAATATGCTTCAACACGTCCAGCAGTTTCCGACCGGTTTGTCTGTATAAGGTAATCAAGGGTATGATTGTCAACCGGGAAAAAACCAGCCGTGGCACCGTACTCCGGGGACATGTTGGCAATGGTCGCTCTGTCGGTCAAGGTAAGATACTTTAACCCGGGTCCCGTATATTCAACAATTTTTTCAACTACATTTTCCTGCCGAAGGATCTGGGTCACATAGAGGGCAATATCTGTTGATGTGATCTGTTTTTGTGGTTTGCCGATAAAATTGACACCGATTATCCGGGGAAGATTCATATAATAGGGTTGTCCCAGCATGACCGCTTCCGCTTCAATGCCGCCGACTCCCCAGCCAAGAACCCCCAGTGCATTGATCATGGTGGTGTGGGAATCGGTTCCCACCAATGTGTCTGGAAAAGCCATAAGGCCGTCTCTGGTCTGTTTAGTTGCAACCACCGTTGCAAGGTATTCAAGGTTAATCTGGTGGCAGATCCCGGATTCAGGTGGAATAACTCTGAAATTATCAAAACTTTTCTGTGCCCATTTTAAGAACTGATATCGTTCCTTGTTCCGTTCGTATTCTTTTCGGGCATTTAAAAAAAAGGCATTCTTTTCTTTAAAATGATCCACCTGGATGGAGTGATCAATAACCAGGTCTACAGGGACCAGAGGATTGATTCTTTTTGGATCAATGCCTGCTTCATTGGCCGCGTCTCTCATGGCAGCCAAATCAACAACTGCCGGCACTCCCGTGAAATCCTGCATAAGGACTCTTGCCGGATAAAAAGCAATCAGTTCGGATTCCTGTGTGTCGGATTCATAAAAGTTAGCCGCAGTGATGATGTCTGACCACTGGATTGTTTTTGAATCCATATTTCGTGCAAGATTCTCTATCAATACCCTGGCAGAAAACGGCAGGTTGTCAATCTTTGCAATGCCCTTCTTTTCAAGTAATTTGATATTATGAACAATATACTTCTGGCTACCCAGGATAAAGTCTTGTTTCAAACTATGATCTGTCATCCGTCTGCTCCTATGGATTCTTTTGTTTTAAATTATTAAAAATTTTGAATCGATAGGATATTCTTAAACTTAAGATAGATCAAGCCAGAATCAAAATTTACTTCACACAATTGACTTGTATATATGAAACTTTCTCCGGCAGAAGTAAGTGACATTCCCAGACAAATTCCAGACGATACAAATAAATTTATTCTTTCTTCAACCCCTTAATGATTATTTTAAATGCCATTTTTAACGTAGATTTGACAAAATCTTTTTGACTGTTTAAAAGTCTTTTGGAATCAACCCATAGGACAACACCGGCATAGGATGACCATAAAATATCTGCAAGCGCCACGGGATTTTCATCAATAAAAACACCTTGATCAATCCCTTCTTTTATGACATCAACCATGGCCCCATGAGCCATAATTGAGTGTGTTATGATCAGCTGTAAGAATTCATCTGAAAGATTTTTAAGCGTTTCTCCGGATTGAAGGTGAAACAGATTG